>NZ_JASAUS010000138.1:0-21048 GCF_029953005.1 Bradyrhizobium sp. Mp27
CAAGGCTCCGAAAGCCTTGCTCACGATCCCGCGAAATCGTTGCTCACGATCGTCTGAAATCTCTGCTCACGATCCCCTGAAATCCGCGCTCACGATCCCGCGAAACGCGCACGTCAGCGCCGAAGGTTTGACCTTGAGCCGGTCGGCGGCGAACACGAACAGCAGCTGGAAGCTCGAGGCATAGGAGTCCCTCGTGTGCTGGCTGGCGCCCCGCTGGCAAGCGAGTGTGTCGCGCAGGAACGTCTCGATGAGGGGAGCGATCGGCGTCATGCTGACCTCCCTTCGGAGATGAACGCTTCGCCGGCCATGGCGACATCGCGCAAGAGGTCGGGCGTGGCCTCGAGATACCAGTAGGTCGCATAGATGTTGACGTGACCCATGTAGGTCGCGAGTGCCGCCATGTGCGCCCCGCACCGGCCCCGGCCGGTAGGGCTGCCTTGCAGCGCGCGCACCGCAAACGTGTGCCGTAGATCGTGCAGGCGAGGACGGCGAGCCGACGTCGATCTGATGCCAACCTTGTCGACCAGCCTGTCGAAGGTCTCCTTGACGGCAATGTAGCGTAGCGGCCGACCGGGCTTGTCGATGAAGACCGGATCATCGTCTGAGCCGAGCCCGCGACGTGCCAGGTATCGCTGCAAGCCGGCAACCGCCGTGTCGTGCAGCGGCACCAGTCGGGTCTTGCGGAACTTGGTCTCGCGGATCAGCAGACCGTCGCGGGTCACGTCCGCGATCGTCAGCTTCAGGGCTTCGGAGATCCTGAGCCCGGTGGATGAGAGCAGCGCGATCAAGGTCGCTTGCGTGTGCGGGCGCAAGCCGCGCGTTGGCCGAAGCCGCAGCGCAGCTTCGACCAGCCGACTAATCTCGTCTGTCGTGTAGATGTGCGGCGTGCGACGCTTCTTGCGGGCGCCGAAGTGATTTGCCGGCGGCAGCTCGTGCCCGACTTCCTCCACCCGGACATGGCGTACGAAGCGACAGACGGCTCTGAGCCGTGCATCGCGTTGCGCGACGGATGGTCCGAGCGCGGCCCAGTCGATCGCTGTTTTTGTCTCGACGTACGTTTGTCCGCGCTCGGCCGCGAAGGCGGCAAAGCTCTTCAGCAGGTGCTCCGCGGTCGACATCGCGAAGCCCGTGGTGCGGCGGAGCGCGAGATAGGTCTCGATGGCGTCGAGCATCAGAGCGCCTCCGGCCAAGGCTGAGCAACCCGCTTCAGCAGCGCGACGTCGGCCTTTGCGTAATAGGCCGTCGTGTCGATGCCGCGATGCCGAAGGACGAGGCCGATCTTGTCGAGCGGCACGCCATGGCGCAGCATCTCGGTCGCCGCGGTGTGCCGCAGAGTGTGGGCCCCTTTGACCGGCGCCACAATGTCGGCCCGCTTCATGATACGCTTGACCACCGACGAGATGCCGTCGCCTCGTCGGAATGGCCGGCTCGGCGCGATCGTGCGCAGGAACAAGACATCGTTCCGGCCGGTAGACGGCCGGCATTCGAGGTAGGCGGCGATCGCATCCCCGACGTCTTGCGGTAGCGGCAGCCGGACCTCGTAGCGCGACTTGCCGCAGACCCGTAGCGATCCCGTTTGCCACTCGATATCCGCGAGACGCAGTTGCGCCACGTCACCGGCCCGCAGGCCGAGGCGCACCAACAAAAGTACGATCGCACGATCACGCCGGCGCCCACCGACGTCGCCGTCACAGACAGCGATCAGCCGGTCGACCTGCTCGGTCGACAGATACCGGGGCATGTCGGCAAGCTGCCAATGAGCGTAGGCTGGAACGGCGCCGTCGAGACCTGCCTGACAACGGCCTGCGACTGCGAGATACCGCAGGAAGGCCCGCAGGCTCGTTGTCATCTTCTCGATCGTGCCACTCCCGCTATTGCTCGCCCGCTCCAGGAAGTAACTGCGGACATCGTTCGGCCTCCAGCCGTCCGGGTCAGATCGAAGATGCATCATCAGGCCCGCGGCGTCGCGGGCGTAGAGCCTGATGGTGGCATCGGATGCGCCGCGATGCTTGCGCAGCCACGTTTTGAAGTCGGCGACCAGCTGCGGCTCGGCGGGTGCTGCCGCCACCGCGGACCGGCAAAGGCCGAGCTCGACGAGGTGCCGACGAAAGAGCCTGGCACCGTAGATGGTGTGGTGGTTGCGCCGGCCGCCTTTGGCGCGTGGACACCGGCAAGTGCGCAGGTGCTCGCCGAACGCGGCGAGATCAACGTCCGTCAGGCCCGCGCCTTGCTCGGCCATAACATGACCGATGTGAGCCGCCGCTCGCAAATAGCGTACCGCTGTCTCGGGGCCATAGCCCTGCCGCTCCAGCGCCGCTGCAAACCCGTCAAGGTAAGGCCCGCTCGGCCCACTGCGCAGATGCCCCAGCATCTTCGCTGCCGAGAAGTACGTCTCCAACATGTCCGTCTCCGTATGTGACCGGCCATCAGTGGCCGACCCAACGGGGCCGCACGAGCGACTTGTAATGGAGAGCTCGAGAGCGGCAATCCACAAGAAAATACGGTGATCGCGATTGGCAGCTCCCCATTACTGGCTTTGCCCATACGGCAGGAATTATAGGCAACGCGTGTCGTGCCGCAGTCGTCGCAAGCCTCCATGTGGCCGCCGAGCGCCTCGGTCCGGCACGCAACGATCGCGCTCATCACGCGCCGCTCGACCCGCCCCAGATGACCGGCATGTACACGGCGATAGGCGTCGCCATGCCGGCGCAGAATATCGGCAATCTCGATGGCGGGCCTGTTGGAGCGGGTGTCGGAGCGGGTCATGACCCGCATCCCGCTGCGGATCATCCAGGTGGCGTCACCTCCAGCGACAGGCGATCGAGCGGGCTCTGCGTCGCCCGGATCGTATGGGTGGCAACCTGCGTGTAGCGCGCCGTCGATGACAAATTGTTGTGCCCGAGCAGAACCTGGATGATCCGGATGTCGGTTCCGTTCTCGAGAAGATGTGTCGCGAAGCTGTGGCGCAGCGTGTGCAGCGTGACGCGCTTGGTCAGACCCGCAGCCTTCACCGCCGACCGGCAGGCGGCGTGCAACACGGTCGGATCGATCGGATGATCTTCGTCGCGTCCCGGGAACAGATAAAGCCGCGGCCGAGCGAGCCGCCAGTACGTGCGCAGGATGCCAAGCAGTTGGGGCGACAGCATCACGTTGCTATCCTTCGCCCCCTTGCCGTGGCGCACCTGGATGACGCCACGGGCGCTGTCGATGTCTTCGATCCGCAGTCCCGCAACCTCCGAGGCCCTGAGCCCGGCCGCATAGGCGGTGGTGAGCGCGGCGCGGCTCTTCAGGCTCGATACCGCTTCAAGAAACTGAACCACTTCGTCGGCGCTGAGCACGACCGGCAGCTTGCGCGGTTCTCGCGCATAGGGAATGCGCTCCGGGATGAGCGCCTCGCTGAGCGTGACACCGTAGAAAAACCGTAGCGCGCAGACGATCTGGTTCAGCGCCGGCCATGAAATGCCGGTCGAGACCAGATGCACCTGGAAGGCGCGGACGTCTTCCAACTCTAACCGGTCAGGTGATCGGCCAAAATAGCGGCTGAACTTCGAAACAGCGCTGATGTAGGATCGCTGCGTCGCTGGCGACAGATTGCGGACGGTCATGTCTTCGATCATGCGACGGCGAAGAGGGCTCAAATCGGCCATCTCGATACTCCTGTCTGAGGGGGTGGGCTCCAACACCCACATCCTCTCAGCCAGGAGGCGATCTACGCCACCTTGCCCCTTACGCCGCGGCAGCGGCTTCGTTCAATCCCAAACGATTCAATCCGGTCGGGAACCGCTCTAACAACGCCGCTGGGCGCACCCGCCAAGGACATCGGGGAAGGTTCATTAAGGCGCCCTATCTGCGAGTTCGGGTAGCCGAGTCCGCTGAGATGGTGCCCTCACGCCGACCGTGCTAAGGATCGAAGGGTGGCGCCACTCAAGAGTGCCAGCACTGATAAGGTTTCAGCTATTTCCTTATCAGTCGGCGACTGACTCCGTTTTGTTAGATTCCTTATCAGTCCGCAGACTGACCGCGATTGTGCAATTACCTTATCCGTTGATCAAAGGCGTCTGCAGCCAAATCTTATCAGCTGGCGGGATAGTTCCATTGGTCGGTCTGCACAAATAGCAAGACCAATGACTTCGCTCGCAAGCAATTCCGACCTCCATCAATTCGATGACCCGCTCAAGTTAAACCCTCTGCTAAGCGTGCCTGCAAATCCGCTCCCACCCGTTTGAAACCGAGTAGCCGAGCGACTGTTTTGATAAGCTCCTCGTTTTCGCCCCCGCCGTTGTCCTCACGGGCTATCTTAAACGCGGCTTGTATTTCCAGAATAGAGATGCATGCAGCCTTGAGAGTTGCACCGCTTTCGGCAGAGCGGTCGCGAACCGGAGGCGCATCCGACTGACCTCTTGTGTACCAGAATTGTCCATCGGTAAGTAGATCGGCACTCCCTTTTCGGGCGACTGACAACGCGGATTCTGTCGCAGTTAATATTCGCGATCCCGCCTTTTCCTTGCCAAAGCAGGAGGCCACGCGCCGAGCGATCTCTTCCACATGAATCGGACCCTCGGCGTCCACGATCTTTCGGGCCAAATTCGCGAGCACAGAAACGGGCGCCTCGTGCGGCTCGTTCGAAGTGCTGACGCGAAAGACCGCCCGCTGATATGCAGGCATCTGCCGAACGACGACCTCGGGAACTAAGATTGGCGCGGCTTCGATTTCGGTTGGCTCGGCCGATCGCCCCTGATTTGCGCCCTCGACTCGCAGCCCTTTGTCAGAACTCTCCCGTGCATCCAGGAGCGCTTTGCGCAGTCGCTCTATCTCAAAGTGACGATTATAAAACCAGTCGGTACTCCAAATTCGATGAAACCGCCAACCGAGGTGCTCGAGCACGTCCTGACGTAAACGGTCCCGTTCCCTGGCCCACAGAGCACTATGGTACGTCGCACCATCACACTCGACGGCCAGGATATAGCTACCCGGCTTATCAGGGTGACGAATACCCAGATCGATTCGGAAACCAGCAGATCCGACCTGCGCATCTGCGAGGAAGCCATACCCCCGCACAACATCAGCAACATCTTCTTCGAAAGGCGAATCTGCATCGAGGCCAGTCGGCGCGTCTTCGTCCAGACGACCATTCTTCGCAAAATCAAGAAAGCGCTTGAGGATTCGCGGGCCTTCTTTTGAGGTGCGATTCAAATCAATGTCGCCGGGATCGAAGGATGCAAACACCTCGCAGCGGATCCTAGCACGAGTGAACAGTACATTGAGTCGTCGTTCGCCGCCTTCTCCGTTAACCGGGCCGAACGACATGCTGTTCAACCTTCCGCCGGCTATAGCGGGGCCATAGCCAACACTAACGAGAATGACGTCGCGCTCGTCGCCCTGCACGTTCTCGATGTTCTTGACAAAAAGATCTTCCGATTGCCCCTCGCGCAGAAATTGATCTAGCGTGGTGTCTTGGCGACGACGAAGCTCGAGTAACTCTGTTATGAGGTTTCGCTGCGCAAACGAGAACGTGACCACTCCGAGGGAATGCGTTGGATTTTCTCTCGCGTGCTCCGCTATTCGATCGACAATGGACTCGCCTTCTTTGCGGTTATCCCGCTTTCCGCCCTTGTCGTAAACCCCATCGACCCGGGTAAAGCACAGGCCGTAGGCCGGATCTTTCTGTAGGGGGACGGCGGCAGAACGAGGTCGCTGTCATAGAACTCTCGATTCGAAACTTCGATAAGCGATGGATCACGTGATCGATAATGCCATTTCAGCATTCTACCTGCGAAGCCGCGCGCCTCGCAAAGAGTGAGGATACTCTCCATACTGCCAATTGTTGCCGCGCCTTCCAGCAAGTCCGGGCCGACGTATTCATTGTCGCCTTCCTTGTCATCCTCTTCGTCCGCCAAAACCCGATCGAAGAAGGAGGATGGCGGAAGCTGCTTCTTGTCACCCACCACCACAATTTGCGTAGCTCGTGCGATCGCTCCAAGCGCGTCCTCTGGGCGAACTTGCGAAGCCTCATCGATGACCAGAAGGTCAAACGAGATCGTGCCCGGCGGCAAGTATTGAGCGACCGATATTGGGCTCATCAACAAGACGGGTTTAATACGTTGTATTGCTGTGCCGGCCTTTTCGACCAATCGTCGCAGTGCCATATGGCTGCGCTTTTTCCCAATCTCGCCACGTAGGACTTTCATCTCCCCCATGGCGCCTTGAGGTACCTGCGCGAGGTGGCCGGCTAGAATCGTGGTTACATTGTCCTTGAGCTGCTGACGCTCTAGCGTCGCGAAGGTGTCAACCAGATCATGGCGCCGTTCCAGGCCAATCTCGCGGAGGTCGGCGTTTTGCTCAAGAGCGCCCTTCCAAAGGCGTTCGGCACGGGCGTAACGTAGCTCGATTGCTGCTGCAGCTCCATCGAGCTCGCCAGATCGCATCCGCTCCTCAAGGCTGGACAATCCCGCAGACACAAGCGCCTGCCGACGCCGGGCGAGTTGGGTCCACGCCGCATATCGATTAGTCGAAGCAGCCATAGCTCCAAAGCGCGCAGCGACAGCGTTGAGTTCGGTGTGCTCAAGACCTAGATCACCGAAACTGCCAAGATCAAGATCGAGCAGTTTCACAATGGCTTGCAACGCCGAGCGTGCTGCTTGCGCCGCCTCTCGCAATGCCCGTAGCATCGCAGTTAGGGCGTCAACCTGAGCGGCTAGTGCGATCGACTTGTCCGAACGCACGGAGATTGGGGCTTTGGAGAGCCTCTCACACCATTCGGCGACGGCAACCAATTTCCTAAAGTCGGATTTTTCTCCGCGCCAGGCATCACCGAGAATACGACCGCAATATTCTCGATCGTCTTCCCATTCCGATCTCAGCGAAGTCACTGCGGTCAGTTGGTCGATCCGCGCAACTCTCTCGGTCGCGGTTTTGGGTAAGCCTCCACGCAACAGGCCGGCAAGTTCTCGTGATGCGCCACGGTAGCGGCCACCCCAGCGGGCAAAGAACGAACGAATACCCGCCGCCAGCGGAGCACGGAGATGGTTAGAAGAAGCGCTGAAGGCGGTTTCGACAAATGCTTCTAACGCTTGGTCGAGCGCATGCCGCCACGCCATGCCGGCACGCAGGGCTTGGTGAAGGCGAGGAATGTCCGGTGCGTCGAGCACCTTCTGCGCAATGTCGGCCGCGTTAAGGGGCAATCCTTCGAGGCGCCCTAGTACATCGGCCAGCGGAGCAACAACGTCGAAGGCTGCGGTGTTAGGCAACGCAAGCGCGTCGACGGGCATGCGCAGTGACTTTGCAAGCGAGGTCACGGCGACTTGAGCTTCAGTCAGCGAAATTGTCAGTCGAGCTAAGTCCACCGGCTGAAGATGAAGATTGCCCGTGCCCTCGAAGGGATGCGAGGCTGTTCGGCCCTCTTCCGCGAGGAGCGCGCCATATTCTTCGATCGTCGCTAGCAAATCGATCTCTTGCTGCCGCGACATTGAATGCAGGCTTTCGACCTCCAGAGTTGGGGGCGACATGCCTTTCCCAATAAACTGAGATTGCCGACCAAGCACGCTATAGGCCGTCTCTCCCGTAGCTCCGATTGGGCGATGTAACGCTTCTGCAAGACTGCTCAGTCGATCGCGGCCTTCTCTCAAAGCCGTTGGCGCTCCCGGCACTCCGGGCACGACGCTAGCCTGCGACAAGGTGCGCGCCAGTTCGCCAAGGACTGCTTTCTTATTTGCACTTCTCGAATGTAGCTCAAGACATATATCACGTAGCCCGACCTTCACGAGCCGATCGTTCACCACAGTGAGCGCAGCCATCTTTTCGGCAAGGAACAGGACTCGCTTACCTTCCTTGGCCGCAGCCGCAATAATGTTCGTGATTGTCTGAGACTTGCCTGTTCCAGGTGGCCCTTGAACGACCAGGTTCCGTCCTGACCGCACCTCCTCGATCACCTTAGCTTGCGACGCATCCGCATCGACAACATGGAAAAGCTTTTCTGGCGGCAGGACCTCGTCCAACTTGTCATTTGAGGTAAATAGCGGCTCCTCGGGTTCAAAGCCTTCGTAGAGTAGACCACGAGTAAGCGCATGGGCTGCCAGTGCGTCGTCGGGCCACGCCTCGATGGCCAGGTCACGATACATCAGTAGCTTACTGAAGCTGAAAAATCCCAACTGCATAGCATCGGGGTCGAGCTTCCAGCGTTCCCGCGACCTGGTCACCTGTTGCACTTCGGTAAAATAGTCGGACGGCTTCCAGTCTTCTTCGATTTCTAGCTCGGGAAGCTCGATTCCGAAGTCGTCTCTCAACCGCTGCTGGAGCGGCAGATTTGTGAGAGCGTCTTCGTCTCGCACTCGCAGGTCGAATGTCGAAGTCCTCGCGTTGCGCACGAGTTCGACGGGAAGGAGAACGAGCGGTGCTTCACGTGGTAAGCTCGACGCCTTGTCCTCGTACCAGGTCAGGAAGCCCATCGCGAGGTACAGGACATTGACGCCGGATTCCTCCTCCGCAGTTTGGGCTTCCCGCGCTATCTTCAACAGCTTCTTCTGCAGCGCGTCGGGACCGAGCCGCGTCTCAAGCCATGAATCGGTGCGGCGATCTTCTTCGGACCGTTGCCCGATAACGTTAGCGAGGACGACTTCGCCGCTATCCTCGACCTTGTCCTTCCCGAGCGCGAAAAAGCGCATGGTCTTGCCACCAGAAAGCAAGGCATGAACATCATCGGAATGCTCGTTGACGATATTCAGTACGTTACCGCGCGTGTTAGCGCGATTGACGTGAATAAGGCGATTGCGGGTCCCTGTCTCGACCAACCTGCGCCGCGTATCATCAAACAGCCTTGTAACAGCCGATCTAGCTTCCTGATCCACGCCTTTCGGCCGCGTGCCGATGCTCGCCAATCTAACCGTCCCCCGCGAGCCACTCTGGAAATTGGTCTGACGCGTTAGGGCTCATCTCCGCCGCGCCGCAGATTTTGAGCTGGTCAGGATGGCTGCGGGTGCTCCGATCGCTTTGCGCTCGCCATACCCCGTCCCGACCCCAGCTCCTCTTCTGGTTGTGAATGATTATAGCGAGAAATGAGGCGCGTCATCTCCCTTCCGCGGTACTTAGACAAAAGGCGATTGTGGACAAAGTCCCAAGGCCCACGTATCCGGGATGCTACGAACGTCTATGCTCGAGTGCCGCTCGAAATTCGCGACAATGCTACATCTGACCGAATGGATCGAGCGCTCGTACAGGCTAAGCGATGATGCAAGTTCCTCGCATGAAACCTTCACTCAAGTCTCTTTGCCGGTGCTCCAGTGGTTGAAGATCGCGACGGCCTTGCAACAAATGTTAGGCGCTCAACGTGAGCCCAAATTACCGCAGTTCGTCCGCACCCCGGTCCGCCCCGGACGCCGACAGGATAGCATACTAACACCGCGCCGCGGGCCTATTGCGGTGCACCTCGGTCCAAACGGACATTTACTCCGCGGCTTCAGCTGCCGAAGCTTTAAGCTCCGCAAATTTCGTCGCCATCGTCGGATTTCCACGTGTCAGCTTCTTGATCGTCACGTCCTGGGCCTTGTCGTTCGCGAGGCGAAGGTTGCGGTCCGCACCGATTAGCGCGTCCTTCGTCTTCTGCAGATGGTCGATAGACTTGTCGATCTCGGCAATCGCCGTCTGGTAGTGCCTGGAGGCCAGATCGTAGTTCTTCGAGAACGCGGTCTTGAACGTCTCAAGCTGGTTTTCAAACTGGGTGATGTCGATATTCTGCGCCTTCACGAGCGCCAGCTCGGTCTTGTACTTGAGCGAGTTGATCGCCGCATTCCGAAGAAGCGTAATCATCGACAGGAAGAACTGCGGCCGGATGACATACATTTTCGGATAGCGGTGGAAGACGTCGACGATGCCGGCGTTGTAAAGTTCGTTGTCCGGCTCAAGCAATGAGACCAGGATGGCATACTCGCAGCCCTTCTCGTTCCGGTCCCGATCGAGCTCCTTGAGGAAGTCCTCATTCTTGCTCTTCGTTGCGGTTCTGTCGCTTTCGTTTTTCATCTCGAACATGATCGAGATGATCTCGGTCCCGGCATCATCCGAGTCCCGGAAGATGTAATCGCCCTTGCTGCCGGTCCGCGCATCGTTGTCCTTCTCGAAGTACGCCCGCGGAAAGGCCATCGACCGCACGCGGTTGAACTCGGTCTCGCAGTGCTGCTCGAGGGTCTCGCCCACCATTTTGGTGGACAAGCGGGCCTTCAGATCTTTTAGGCGCTCGATCGCGTCGTCGCGATCCTTGATCTGCGTCTCGTACTTGTCCTTCAGTGACTTCTCCGAGAGCTGTTTTTCAAGCTGGACCTGCTTGATGCCGTTCCTCAGCTCATCGCGCTCCTTCTCGATGACGCCAACCGCCTCAGTCACTGCAAACTTCTTCTCAAGCTCAACAGCCTGGACCTTGGCCTTCAGCTCCTGGATTTCCTTTTCCTTGGCGGCGGTGATCTTGTGCTGCTCGCTCGCCAAAAGCGCTTCAGCGAGCTCCGAGGCCGCCTTCTTTTCACGCTCGGACTCAGCTAGCGCGTTTGCGAGCCGGTCGCGCTCCTTCTCGACAGCACTGAGCGCTTCGGTCACGGCAAGCTTCTGCGAAACCTCACTCCCTTCAAGCTTGGATTTTAATTCCAGGATCTCGGCGTCCTTGGCGGCTGCAATCTTCTGCAGATCATTGCTCACCCGGGCCTTTGCCAATTCCACAGCGTTCTGCTTGTCGCGCTCGGCCAGTTCCAAACGTTCGTGCAGTTGTTCTGCGAAATCGGCGTCGCGGACCTGCTTCAGGATATCCGCGTAACCGGACTCATCGACCTTAAAGGCCTTGTCACAATGGGGACAGATGATCTCGTGCATGGTTCCTGTCCGGATCAGGGCGGCTGCTGTGGTCGTTCATAGGCGACGCCGCGGCTCGCAGAATCGGCCTCGGCCCCATTGAGAACAAAATTAGAACATGTAATTTCAGTGGGTCAAGCCGGAAGCCGCGGTCTTGGGCGTTTTTGGCTGAGAATCCCCCGATTTTCAATGTGGGAAGGCCGGTGATCCAGAGCGGACCGCTTACCCGAGCAGTCGACCGGTTGGCGTGGCTGCTACCGAGCTCAGCTCATCCGACTTGAGGCTGTTCGTGTCGACGACCATCCGCTTAAAGCGCTATCGCCTATCTTACCGAAGCCTTGTGAAACAAGCTTAGGGAATGAAGAGGACAGCATGGGCCCTTGTTGACCACCACGTGACGAGCGGCTCGGGGTTGAATCCGCCTGATTACTACGCTGTCCTTGCGACCATCATTCCCGACTTTCCTTTTCCTAGAGCCTGATGGTGAAGCTGAACGCGAGTTCGAGCCCCTCATACACTTACTTTCGCCAGGCACTGCCGCTTGATCTCACGAAACACGATTAAACCACTCCAGCAAATCTAAGAACGCGTTTTGCGTTCTCGTGGAGTGGAATGTCACCGCCAGGTCCGTATGGCGTCAGACGTCGGGCCGTCCGCAGTACATCCCACGGCATGCTCGGGCGGGTATCTGTCAGTCCGAACGGCGCATCAGTTTCGGTCAGAATACGTTCGGATGGCATTGCTCCGATCAGGGACGCCGACCGATCAGAATCCAGCATGTTTGCGTTCACGGAGAAGTAGCAGCCCGCAGCTGCGGCGCGCCTCATGGCAGTAGCTGACCCCGCATACCAATGAAGAATGCAGAGCACACGGTCCGGCGTCGTATGCTTTTCGATTAATTCGACAACGTCATTTGCTGCTCGACGGCTGTGAACCGTAACAACTTTACCGCCGAGTTGTTGGGCACCATCCAAAATTTTGCAAAACGCGGTCTTTTGATTTTCGTAAGAACGCTTGTGTTGTGGACTGCCGTCCAGGCCGACTTCACCAATGAATGCGGTTTCTGACAGCAGGGATAATACCAACGGAAGCTCGTTAAAGCGCTCTCCCACAAGTTCGGGATGAAGACCGACAGCCGGGAATACATAGCTAGAAGTACGCGCCCATTCGGCATTTGTTGAAAATGCCTTGGGTGTCGTGGTCACCGCCAGCGTGAAAACACGTTCCGCGTCACAGCGTGCGATGGTGGCCCGAGGGTCTTTATCGAGGTCAACGTGACAGTGGAAGTCATACCCCTCGATGGATTGCGGCAGCACTTTCATGGCTTCACAGTCACCTTTGAAATCACAGCGGCCACTTCCTCAATGCCACGTTTGAATACCGCACTGTAATTGCTAACCTCGTCCCGTGAGTAGTCCGTCAGAGGTCCAGGCTTGTGGACCAGAATGTCCTCTATGCCCGCCCGCTCGGCCAACCGTCTAGCCATGAGCTGGAAAGACCGGATGTGTTCACTTTCCGCCAGACGCCCTTCGAGCTTCGCGCCATTTAGGTTAGCGAGCGCATAAGACGTTGCATCCTTTCCTACGCCACTGATAAGGGATGCTCTGCGGATCAGGCATGGAGTACAATGCCCGCAATGGCCTTTCGCAAGCTTCTTCCATCTACCCTTTGAGATGGAAGAACACGAAATCGTTTCAGCCGCGCAGGTCTTCAGTAGGGTCTGATTCGCACATGCCTTGACCATCTCTCCTTTCGTCATGAATCGATATGGATTGTGCATGGTCCCGGGGATGCCGAGCTTGCCAAGGAGTTCTTGCCAGCGAGCAAGGTAGAACGGGTGCGTTGTTCTCGTACTCCAGGCACCAAGACGCAACGGGTCTAATGGCACGTTGAGCGATATCAGACCATTCTCGGGAATGACGATGTCAGCATTATTGAGACCGCTTGCCGCCAGGACCGCCATAGCGAAAAACAGAAACGATCTGCCGCGCGTGGTAGTCTCTGAGTCCGACCCTTTCACGAGACTGTTGCCGAAGCCGATCCGGGCACGCACATGACGCGGATCGGTATCCCCATAGACGGCACCAATCCGCTTCGCGCAGATTTCCTGTGAACTGGTGCTGTTTTCCCAATAGTGGCTCACGAGAAGGGGATTCCGCCTCTCGGCGAGCAGATCGATAGCGCCTATAAAGCTGTCCAGCCCCCCTGAGAACAGACAGACTGAGTCAAACGAGGCAACCTTCAACTGCTTCTTGTCGACGAGCGTAGAGTGTTCCTTTAGGCGTGGCCGGAAAAAGATGCGCCACCTGTCCCCGGTCAAGAACGCAAGGATACGCGCTATAAAATCGGACTCAGCCTCAAACAGCTTCACGTTGCTGACAGGAATATAAAGATCAATTTCCCGGGTCCACGAGTCCTGCGACTCTGTCTTGCGTGAAATTCGCGTGTCTGCTGCTGTTACAACAGCGCTTAATATTGCGAGATCAACTGCCTGTTCACTTGGAATTACGCCTCGCCTTGTCAACGCGTCAATTAGTTGGCCCAAGCCGAAGGAAAGCTTCTTTTCACCGTCGATAAACTGGATTTGCGTCTGAACGGATTGGCCGTCGATAACGACAATCTTTGTTTTGTCAGCGGCACCAAGCCGCGCGATGACGCTGTGCCGCCTCATCCTTCCCGATCCCCCAAAAGTTCCAGAAGGTCCCAGGCGTCCTTGAATGTCTTGTCGACGACACCGCGAATTTGCCCGTCTGTCATTGAAGACAAGTCACTCAGATCGCTCGAGAACGAATCCCGGACCGAGCCTCTGATGTAGGCTTCCAGCTGGGCCTCGAACGCCTGGATCGTACTGAGGTCCGCTACCTTCAGGCCATTAACACCGATCTCTTGCATCAGCTTCGTTTCTACCGCGTTCGCGATGAATGAAATGAAGAACTCCTTGATCTGGTCCGTGGACAGGTTGTTCAGGTTCGTAACACCGAGCCCATCGACTTCTGCAACCGTCTCAAGCCAAGCCTCGCGTGCTATCGCTTCGTCGATTGAGCCGCCGTCCTTGCAGACGACTTCTGTGAGGCCCAGAAAGACCTCGCGTGCCGGACGGCCTGCCAACTCGGATAGATTGAGCCGTGCCAGTGTTTCGCCGACCCCGTCGCGCTGAAAGCCCCTGAACACGCCCAGTGCGTTGCTTGCAGCCTGCCGCGAAGACCCCATCTTCCGGACAGCATTGGCGCTGCCCCCAGATCCGGTCCGAACATAGTCCCGAACCGCGCGGCGCAACGCCGGGCGGTCGTTGCCCCCGGACCCTGCGAAGGAAGTGAAATTCCCTCTCGCTGATGCAAAACGGCCCGTCATTGGCGGTGCCAGTATTGTTGGACGTGAACCGTCGTCCGGCTTTGGTGAGGGGGTATTGTTTTCATCCGCACCAGGGTTATCGCCGCCATCATCGTCAGCCGATGGCGGGATGTTTCCGGGCAATGGAACCGGCGCCGGTTCATTCAACCACGTGGGAACGAGCGACGTGCCGCTGCCGGGGCCGCGCGAAGATCCGGACGTTCCCATCAGCGAGCACCGCCAGAGGAACGCGTTGTCGACAGCGACTCACCGGCAAGCTTCTTCAGCATGCCGTTGCTGTCTTGTTGCGCCCATCCCGTCCGGATTGTCCGCCATTGCGTGACGGCCGTCGGATCGGTGACGACTTCATTCCAGCCTTTGACAATCCAGATGCCCAACGATTTCGGCTCGATATTCTGAACCAAGGACAGGAGTTCGGTCTGAAAGCGGGGATGATGTTTGGCGATAATCTGCATCCCTTCGACCCGGCGGCTGATTGACGAAACTCCCTCCTGCGAGCACGCGCTCGCGGAGCGCATTGAACGCGCTGTCCGCATCGGATGAAGTCAGCGACCTCACCTCTGGCTCGACCGCACGCAACGTCATCCCGGCAGCCATCAGTTTTGTCACCAGTGCGTCGATCCCGCCGACGTCGGCGGCAGATGCCAGCATCCGCTTATCGCGCGAGACGAAGGCATATGGTCGAAGATCGTCTGCGCCGAGCTTGGGATCCATTTTCACCCAGCGCCGTAACCACTCCCGTTCAGCCCACTTACTTACGTCAGGCGGCGCTGAGGTCTCTTCGTCTGTCTTGGCGCGCTTTGCCGGTTTCGCCGGGGCTTGCTCCTGTTCAATGGCTTCCAAGGCAAGGAGGTCGTGCGACTTGCCATCGTCTGACGTCATCGCCTGTGAGGCGATATGGTCATAGAAGTCGGGTTGAAATCGTTCAGCCAGCATAAGCTTCGCCAGCTTGGACTGATTGATGGCGCCCTCAAAATTGCGGGCTTTTGCGATCGCTTGCCTGACCAGCAAAGCGTTGAGAAAGCGTTTGATCTGGCGCGGATTGCCTTTCGTGCCTTCAGCGAGGATCGGACCGATCTGTGTTGCGAGAAGGAACGCTGAATCAAGTTGCTGTCGCTTACTGGCGTCGACTCTTTGAATATCGCCTTGCAACAATCCAGCACTGAGCCACGGCCTGTTCAGTGCAGCCTTTGCCTTAGCGAGAAGTTCTTTGAAACCTGCATGGTCGTCGCCAACAATGCTTTCAACGAGAAGCAATGTGACATAGGTCCGCGTTTCCTGTGTTCCGAGCGCCGGGATCCGGAACGGCACCTGGATCAGCTTCTCCAGGTAATTCCGCGCGTAAGGCAGCGGTCCCGATGACACCGGCAAGTCAGGAAAGTGCTGACGAACGGCGTATTCGATCATGCCTTCGTCCGCGCCGATGATGAACGCCGTCTTGGGTACGAACAGGAAGAGCCGAATGGCTTCCAGCGTTTCAATCGCGGTTGATGGCAAACAGCGATCGAGGTCGTCGATCATGACGACAAGCTGCTCGATCTTCGCCTCCTCCAGCAATTCACCGAACTCTTCGCGGAACTGGTGAATCGCTTCCGGGACATTCTTGTCTTCACTGCCTTCGCCCGGCTTCAGATAAGTCGCAGCCTCCTCAAGGCCGCTTTTCAACTGATCGGGCGAGACCGAGCCGAGACCAGTGATCGTCGACTGAATGGTGGAAAGGACGGAACCAATCTGATCGGGTGACGGCAATCCCGTAGCGAAATTGAAGGCGAGTCCCCCGCCTTTCTTGGCAATCTTCAGCCAGTCGACCCGCTTCAGCAGTTTCTTGCCGAGCTCCTTGACCTTGCCCATGTTTGAACGCTGACGGACCAATTCGGTGATCGTCGCTTCGATCAGGACGGTCTTGGCGTCGTCAAAGCCCTGAAACGCCCAACCGTTGAACCACAGACACGCGACCTTGCCATCGCTCGACAGGCCGGTCTGAACCATCTTCAGGATGCTGGATTTACCTGCGCCCCAGTCGCCGTGTATTCCGATGGTAAGCGCCCGACTGCGGTTAGTTTTGAGGAGTTCAATGACCGTGTCGGCAATCGCTTCGCAGTTTAGAAAATCAACTTCGGTCTCGTTATCTGGAATGAGCATTTTCGGATCCTAATCGACGGCGCTTGCGGCTGGTCAACCTCTACAACCGGTCGTTGAGGAAACCGTAAGCGGTATAAGGCCAGTTCCGCCAGCAATTTCGGGGGCTTTTGGGGATTACGGAAATGGCGGAGTGGATAAACGGGGTTTGGGCACACCCCGTTCTTTATCCGTTCCCTGACGGAGGCCAAAGGTGGCTTCGGCAGCTGAACCGACGCCAACGAGTCCGGGACATCCCTATCCCGGACGCGCACGGACCTACCTAGCTAGCAACCGACGCCGCGTCTCCGAATCGAATTGCTGTCTTCGCGGGCGTTCCGATCGCACTGATAAGCAAACTCTCAAAGCCTCATCAGTCGCCGAGCACCTCTCATCCGGATGCGCTGATCTCTTCCGAAAGGTCATCGCGTCAAACGAACTGATAAGCATTTATTGTGTTGCAGCGATCGGCCGAACGGCTAGAATCTGGCATTCGGTTTGATCGAGATGGCAGGCAAGCAAGCCAAGATACTTTCTGATCAAGCGGCGCGAGACTTGCTCTTCTTCGCCGGCACGACCCGGCACCCGGATAGAAATCGCGTGATCGTCCTCTTGTCGCTGAAGGCAGGCTTGCGCGCCGCCGAGATTGCCAAGCTGACATGGGATATGGTTGAAGGCGCCGACGGCGAGATTGGCGCGACAATCGAGGTACGGGACAGCGTCGCAAAACGGCGACACGGCCGCCGAATCCCGGTCCAACAGGATCTGCGACAGGCACTCATCGCCTTACGAAAGCTATCTCCGGGAAACGGACCAATCGCGCGATCGGAACGCGGCGGACCGATGACGCCACTCAGCATCGTGGTCTGGTTCAATCGCGCGTTTCAAGCGATTGGCCTCAGCGGCTGCTCCTCTCATTCCGGACGACGAACCTTTATTACGCGCGCCGCACGCCTCGTTCACAAGGCCGGCGGCTCCCTAAGGGATGTCCAGCTCCTGGCCGGCCACCGTTCGATCCAAACGACCGAGCGGTATATTGATGGTGACAGCGACGCCCAAAGGAGGCTGGTATCTTTGATTTAGGGAAGTCCCGATCATTGGCAGTGCCGGCGCAACCCCGGCGCCCCACCGGAGCGGCGGTCAGATCCGCGGCCAGCTTGATCGTCGCCATTTGCCGAAATGGCACTGGCCTGCCCTCGTTGGCGCCTCAGATCAGCGTCGGCTCACCAGATTCGGACCTCCATCAGATCGTGCGCGCTCGAAACACACCGCCGCTATTTGACTGGATGGTCGAGACCTTCAGCTTCCAGGGGATCTCGGACAGGGTGGCCGCGTCTTATCTTCACGCCCATGGCGGCATCACCTGGCATGAGATCAGCCAAATGGTGCGTGATCCCGCTTGCGCCCTGTTAGACAGTTATTGGACCTACGAAAGCTGCCGCTACGACAAGACTCGGCGCACGTGCAGCCACCCCCGCTACATCCGCCGGTGCCCCGTTCCCAAGGCTCCGCTGAGAAATGGCCATCTCAACCAGACCGCGTTCAGCTTCTTTCTGTTTGTCAGAGATGTCGCCGATTCCGATCTTTTTGGGTGGATCGATGGCCAGCTCTCGGCGGCGGGCGAACTTGGCGATGGGTCCGCTCAAGAGGCGTTAGTCGGTCCGACCCGTCATGTTTTTGGGGTTTCGGACAAGGTTCTGACGATGACGCTTTCATCAGTCTTGATGGCGGATCGCGAGGGCCGTCCTGATTGGTATGCAGTTGGCAGTGCCATGATCGTCGTGGATCGGCTGGTTCACAACTTTCTGGTCCGAACCGGTATTTTGCAGCAACTTGGCATGGTTCACCCTTACGGTCCCCGTTGCTATGCAGACGGCGGCTGCGCCGAGGTCTTGCGGCGCGTCTCGGCGCAGATCGACGCGCGCCAGTTTGATGGTGATTTTACGCCGGATTTTCCGCGCTTTGTTCAGCACGCTCTTTGGCATTACTGCGCTGCTGACGGTTTGAACGTCTGCAACGGCAACAATATTGATGATCGCAAGTCATGCGATCTATTATCGTGTATTGTTCACAGTAATTGCGCCAAAAAAGCGCTAAAATTACAGTAATCATCTTCTATTTCTGCGCAGTTTTGCGGCAGCTAAAGTATTGAAATCATTGCTTTTTTGGCGGATGTGCTTTATTATACTTGCGACGAGATTGTTTGAATACTCTTCTCGTCTTCAGCAAAGGAGTCGTCAAATGACAAGACCGCCATTGCCGGGACCTTCCCGGAAGACCAGCGACAACGCCGTTTTAGAAAGGGGCCCGATTCGGGCCCCTTCGGCTTTTCAGGAGGGCAAAATGGCCAAGCCCAATCTTACGAACCCGAACAAACTCTCCGCCTCGGCAATCATCGTCTACGGGATCGACGCGACCGGCAAGCCGAAGGCCGGCCGGTTTCCGGAGCGCCAGGCAGCGGCAGCCAAAAAGGCCGCGCGCTCACTCAAGCTCGCTGTTTGCAACGTCGATCGACCAGCCCTTGTCGAAATCGGCGCGAAAATTCCGGTCGGACGCCTTCACGACCAAGGCAGAGCGCTTCTGCCCTACATCAAACGCAGCTTGTACGACGAGCTCGCGGCCGCCCTTCTTCCGGTGAGATCAAGTGCCGCCGCTGCAACAAAGGCCCCTCCAGCGAAGGCAATGGAGGCAGCAAAGTCCCGTTCCAAGGTCTTTATCGTTCTCGGCTTCGATGAAAACCAAAAGCCACGCGGCGCGCGATACCGCACATCCAACGAGGAGGAACTCATCAAATTATCGAAGGAGACGGCGCTCAATCTATACGAGCTGAAATCGGCCGACTCAATCAGCTTAGCGGGTGCTCTCCCGGCTGGAAAACTCCCAACCACCGGTGCCGCCTCTGTCCCTGAGATCCGCCAAGCCCTGTACAGTGAAGTCGTCGTGGGCATTTCGGACGACGCGGACGCAGTACCGCGAGACAAGCTTGGCGGCCCACTGCCTCCTCAGAAGGGATCTCCCGAAAGCTGGGAAATCATCGAGGCCGGGCATCTCGTCATCGCCCAGGAATCTCCGGAATACGGTTGGGCCGAGGCGATTGTTGTCGACCGGAAGGATGGTCTGTTGACCCTCCGCTATCGCGACTATCCGAAGCTACCCAAATTCTACCGGAACTATCGCGCGGTCGCACTCCTAAGCCGCGGCAGCAAGTAAAGCTACGCGCTTCAAGCTAGAATGGCGCGAGCCGAACTCGCGCCGTTCCAATTACCTCCCGCCCCTTCCATCATCCATCATCAATAGGAGCAACCATGTCCTTGGACACGGATCGGATACGTGCGCTTAACGACGAGCTACGTCAACATTTGCTCGGCGGCAACGCCGTCATGACCTCCGGCATCGCTGCGCTTGGATCAGACGCAGTCAGGCGCTTGGTCCGCACCATCTCGGTTTTCGACGACTTTTGCCATGCCAACGATCCTCACGAAAAGCACGATTTTGGCATGTTCGATTTTGAGGGAGCTCAGGTCATCTTCAAGATCGACTTGTATGAAGAGCCAGATGTCAAGGACGCAAATGGAGATCCCGTCGTCAATCGTGTGCTGACGATCATGTTGGCCTCCGAGTACTAACGCCACGGCGACTTGCCCCACATTCAAAAGTGGGGCTCTTTTCTGAAGACTCGGTTTTACTCACGCTTGCTAACCCAACTTCGACCGTTCCTGCTGCAGCCGTGACCATGCGCACCAGCGCATTGACTTGTATCCGGTCGAAGGCAATCGCCTTCGCACCACAATCGCTATTCACGTAAGCCGGAGCCTGAAAGGCACGGGAGGCGACCAAACTACTACTGGGCTACGAAGAGCCATCAATCTTCCCGGTCGCCAGCCCGCCTTACCGCAGTTGCGGCAAGCTCAGAAACGACATTGTTCTCGTTAGACCTTCAACGTAGCGCCCTCCGGTACCACCCCTTGCTCGACAAAGCGCCACAAGGCGATGGCCAATTTGCGTGCAAGAGCAACGATGCCAACCTTGCGACCGCGCATCCCCATGCCGCCAAACCGTTCGTGCCACCACAACGAAAGTTTGCTGTTTGGCTGGTAACGGAGCCAGAACCAAGCCAGCTCGACCAATGTTTGCCGAGCAAGCTTGGTGCCTGCTTTGTGGATACCTCGATCGCGACCAGTGTCACCGCTATTGTAAGGGCTGGGCGCGAGCCCAACGAACGACGCCACGTGTCGTCGCGTTTCGAACGAACGATGATAGACCTCGGCAACCAGCACCGTGGCGGTCGTCTCTCCAACAGCGCCAAGTGTCGCGAGGCGCTGAACCTTTTCTGCATGCGGAAAGCGCCCAAGCCCATCCACGAGTGCCGCCTTTCGCTCGGCGATAACCTCTTCGATCTGCTGCGAAACAAAGTCGTAGTGGCGCAGCATCCGTTCGATATCGCGCCTGAGGAACGGCGCCAACGGTCGGCCGTCACCGGTCTTCATTATGTCGAGACGTTCCAGCAACCGCTTGCCAATGCGTTTGCCGTTGAGCCAAATCCCGTGCAGCGCCAACAGCCCTTTGATGCGCCCGACGATGCTGGTGCGCTCTTCGACGAGGTACTTTCGCTCGCGCTCGATGCGCTTTGCGTCTTCTTGCTGCGCGTTTCGCGGGATCGTGAGCGCGGATTTCAGGGGATCGTGAGCAGAGATTTCAGACGATCGTGAGCAACGATTTCGCGGGATCGTGAGCAAGGCTTTCGGAGCCTTG
>NZ_JASAUS010000139.1:0-21034 GCF_029953005.1 Bradyrhizobium sp. Mp27
GCACGCCTCAAGCACCTTGCGATCTTTCCTCGAAAGGTGGACTTCTCTTGCTTCGGGTATCATCCCGACCTTGAATCACGACTCACGTTCCAAGAAAAGTGGGTACTAGCGGCAGATACGCGCCGCCCGCTTTCAGGATCGCCAAGAGACCAACTACCATCGCCAGGCTGCGTTCGAGGCAGATCGCCACCGGCTGGTCCGGCTTGACCCCGAGCTCGATCAAATGATGCGCCAGCCGGTTGGCCCGCGCATTGAGCTCGCCATAGCTCAGTCTCTCCTTCTCATAGACCACCGCCACCGCTTCCGGTGCCTTTTGCACCTGCGCCTCGAACAGCTCATGGATACATAGCTCAAACGGATAAGGCGCCGCCGTCCGATTCAAATCCTCAAGTAGATACGTGCGTTCGTCGGCGGCCAGAATGTCTATTCGGCCGACAGGCTGCCCAGCATCGGCCATCACGCCGCGTAACAAAGTTTGCAAATGCTGCGTCATGCGGTCGATCTGCTTCGGTGCTAATCGAGCGGCATCAAAATGCCAGCGGAAGCTCCCATCCAGAGCGCAAACCTCAAAGGTCAGCAAATCGCCGCACAAGGCATGCCCAGCTTTGTGGTTCGTCGTCAGAGCATCAGCGGCGTGACAGCTCTCTGTCGTGATTGCAATGCCAATCGGCCAAGGCTGGCGCGCCCGTAGCGCCACCACTCCTCGCAATGTCGGGCAGCGCGCTATAAGATCTCGGGCAAAGCTAGCGTGCGCCCTCAGCTGAGCGACTTCGGCCGCTACGGTTTTGCGTACTTCTTCAAAATCATGAGCAAGCTCAATGCGAACATCCATCGGCGCGACGGAGGCCATCACGAGTTTGGAGCCGGTTTGCAATCGGTCCCATGCAGGCTTCCATCCCAGTTGAAACTCTTGTTGCCCCGTGATCCGAGCGAGATAGATCAGCCAAGCTGCTACCAAATATTCCGAGCGATCTTGTGGGGAAATAGCCAAACCGCTTGGGCTAAACCATGAACTCGACTGCCATCGGGACGGCGCCGCAGCCACGGACGATGACACGAAAGGAGGATGCAATCTGCTAAACTGCTCGAGCCGCCGTCGCCAAAACTCCTCCCCACGCGCCCGCAGTTCATCCGCGGCAGATATGCTCTGCACCTGATCATCGCTCAAGATCGGAAGGCGTCTTCCTTGATTCACGCAAATCGCTCACATCGGTTCGGATCTGTTTTCGGGCTTTGGCTGGCCTGCATTGATGTGACGAAACCCTTCGCCAAAGCGGATCACTCAATCTTCCGCCAACTTCCGCACCACCAAATATGGTGGCGGCGGTATCGCAGCTGCTACTCAAGCGCGTCAGCGTTTCTGGTCAGCGTTCTCATCGAACGACTTCTCCTCTATGGCGCCCTTTAGACGATTACGCATGTTTCGTGCCAAAGGTGAAATCGAGTGCAATCAATGCGATAGCCACAGCGGTGCTGTGTCAGCTGTCCAACAGCGTCGCCAGACATCGTACAACTGAGCGCGCTATCAATCGCACAAGACCCCGCCCGCCGGGTATTCCGGACAAGAAAAAAAGGGACCTGGAATGCCAAAGTAAATTTGTCAGCTCAACCTAACCGCTTCGCGTGGGCATTTCGTAAAAAGTCCGCGCGTGCGGTACGAGCCAGTGCTGGATCGCTCGAGTAAATGTTTCTCGCAATTAGCGGCAGTTCATATTGGATTGGCGTTTCTTCGCATCGCTCAATATGTGGAGCCTGCCGGGTCGTCCAGCTTGTGGCGCTCGGTTCCGGTGAGGGGCGGGTTGAAGATGCTAACGAGGATCATGTCCTTGTCCGGTCCCCCGCGCAGGAGATGCTTGTCATGCTTGTCAAGCACATACATGTCGCCCCGGCGAATAGGAAAGACATTGCCGTCCATGTCCTCGACCTCGCCCTCTCCACCGATGCAGAAGCAGGCTTCGAGATGATTCCGGTATTGCAGAAGAGAAACGGTGTTAGCGCGCACGATGGTGTGGCAGATGCTAAAACCCATGCCGTCCTTATCCGTCAGAAGGCGGTGGCTCGTACCATTGCCCCAATCGACGAAGTGATCGGTTGCTTCAATGTCGTGCAGACTACGCACAATCATGGTGTTGCCCGATTCTGATTGATCCAAAAGCTGGAGGCCGTTGTTCTGCTCCGGAACGGCGCCTTCCCTGTCGCGCGGCCGACTGCGGTCTCCGTCGAAACAACCGACCGTCGGCCGCGGAGAACCTGGGCAGTAGTCCTACGGGATCGGCTACACGCAAAAGGCCTGCCATTTGCCCGACGGCGACTAGTAAAAATATCGGTACGAGGGTATTTCGCAGCCGATCGGCGCGTACCAACTTGATGTACCACGTCTCGGGCGGTACCGCCGCTTGCCTGTGTATTCACCAGAATGCTGCTGGAGATACTGCCGCCGACATAAACTGTCTCCACTCGCAGATTTGGCAAGTCGTTTCCTTCCTTGCTGTGCCTCTCGCCGCGAATACGGTTCCGCAGCGTTTCAGCCAGCAGAGCAAATCTCATGCCGTGGTCGCAGACCGATGAACGATGAAGTTGTGGCTGTCTCAGCTGGCTAGTGAGAACGATTTGGCTAGGCGTGTAGCCAATCTAACAAACTGCCGAGATATGGCCGAGTACAAACAAGTCCTGAGCGAGAACCGGTCGAACAGTGGTGCTTTTTAATCCGCTGGTGAAGAGGTCCCGGATTGAAGTCAGTGATGCTGCTCGAAAGTGTTTGGCGATCGGACTCGACAAAGCCCGCCGCGATCAGAACCCGCAAATTAGGTACAGCCCGCGGTACAGAGCGGTTTTTGAGGATGCGCAGCTGGGAGGGTCAGCCGTGGGGTCCCACCGCGCCTCGGATCAGGCCGCCCGGAACGCGCGCGTCGTTCGCGGCTCCGCGACTAGTTTGCCGGCATGTCCGCCCCTTCCGGAGGCTAAACGCGAGCGGGAAGGTCTCGGCTGAAAGGAACTCCAGCGCGGTCTGCTCTTCGGTGAGGCGTTTTTCGATGAACTGACGTTCGACATCCGACAGGTTCGACTTCAGCAGGCGACGATAGCGGTGGATGTTTGTGCGGTGAGCACGAATGCGGGCCAAATATTCATCGAGCATCCTGGACGCTCCTGAGGTCGTCGCAATCTCTACGAAGAGATATTCAGGCGAGCATGTCGTCGATCAACGCGCCACCCGCCATCGCATCTCGGAAGCCGTTCGGCGGGCAGATAAGGACAATGGCAGTTCGTGACAACACTCCTTCCGCTAGCGTAGCATTTCCATCGCCACGACCCGCAGCGTTCTTGGCTCACCATACGCCGTCTTTCTGCTCGGCTAGTCGCTCAAACAGAGCTGGGCGCTTGGAAGGCGCAAGGAATAGTCGGTCACGCTCCCGGCGCCGGACGCTTGTCGCTAACAAGCTCGCCCGTCAGTATTCTCTTCCGAGGAGCTGAACATCGTTTGCCGATGTGCTATACGCATCTTCGTTGAGAACAGCTTTGTTTGAGAGTTTCGATGTCTCTTTCGATTGGACTGATTGTCGACGGCTATGTGAAACTAAACAACCGCAGCGCGCTGGAGAACCTTCTGGCGCATCGGCGGGAGTTGCTGCAGCAGTTGAACTGCGTTACCGGCATTGATCCGAAGCCAGCGATCGCTCAGGTCAGTCAAGACATCACAGTGATCGAAAGGGCACTTGCGGCGCTCACACAGGAGTAAACAGCAACGGCGCACCGGCTCGCGTGAGTTGACGGCGCTCCGGCGCCGAACACTGACTTCGCCCCCGTTTCCGGACGAAGGTTATTGGAGCGTCGCCTCACCGGCATCGTGGCGCGCAAGGGTGCGTGCGCCAAGGCTTGGATGCGGCGTCTGCTGTGCGAGCTGCTCTCTCGTTTCAAGGATCGGCCGGGCACCGAGCAGCGCGCCAACCGATTCACATCAGATACGCCGCGTCTTGGGTGACGTTAGGCCACCATCGATTTGCGACCACGATACACTCTGCGAGCTGGATCTTCAGCACTGTGACTTGGAAATTCACCTCAATGACAAGCCATGTCCTAGATCTATCGCCACATCGTTGGTGCTCTGGAAAGAGCTTCCTGACCGATCTGTTTAGGCAGATCGGGGCGCGTCTCACCTCTGGTGGCGGCCTCCAGGATTCTGGAGGCAACGTAGGCGCGGACGCCGGCGTCATACGGTGGGACGCTCACGCAAACCTCATCCAGGATCGTGCGCAGAAGCGTGATCGTGCCAACGTCCAGCATTGAGAGATCTCCCTCATACCATCGGGGAAGATAATGGGCATTTGCTGGACCGCAACTCAAGTACATCGGATCGCATGAGCCTCCGCGACTGCCGGTCGGCCGATTTCCAGCGCGGTGCAATGTCCAGCACCTCTGCGATCGCTGATCCATTGCGGCAGCTCGCTTGATCGGCCTGCGTTTGTCTTCTCGTCGGCCGTCTGGGCCTAGCAGACAAGCTTGCTAGAGCTCAGAGGCCAATGTGAGCTCCCTGCGATCATGCTCTGCGATGATGTACAGCATGCTCGGCCATCTATTGCGCGCCGGACTGACTGGGCGGCTGCCGCAGGCCAATGCTCGCACGGTGCTAGCTCGTTGCCGAGCCTCATCAGGTTCAATTGCGGCCAGAGGATTTGCCGTTTATCGCGCCTGCTGCGCTTCGGCATACCTGCCCCGATGGAGTTGGTAGAAATAGCTTGCCACTGCTCCGATGTCGTTTCACAAGACGGCACCTATCGGCTCCAAACCCGAGCGCCTGGCATCCTACACTGTAGAGGGACATCGCGACCAATTCTTGCGGTGAAGCATATCTTTGCGTCAAAAACCAGCGCCCGCCCGACGTCTGGCGACGAAATCGGGCCAGGATCCGGCGCCCGCGCTTCACTGCCCCCTTGACTCGCCCCTGGCCGCTCTTAGGGAGCTTCGGCTTTTTGCAGCTTGACGAGGTCGTCTGCGCCATCGTGAAGTAATTTCATGGTCATGGGCGCGTGGTTGTTGATCCATAATCGCACGTTTTGGCAGCACACGATTTTGAGCGAATCTCCTTTGGCGATGCCCGCTTGCAGGCGGATGATCTCGGCAGCGTGGAGCGGCCCCGCCTCGCTCCACCCCGTCAGCGGCAGAGCCAATCTCCAACCGACATCATGAGCTCGAGCGTGGGGGAGTTGTTCAGCACGCAAAGGGCAGTTCCGGATCGTCTTCGAGAGTTCTTCCAGGATGTTGAGGATTTCAGGGCCAGCCCATCCGGTTCGACTGCTCCTGAGCGCAATCACTTGCGGATCTCGCTACGATGGCGACCAGGACAGGACTACATTGTCGATCAACCGCGTGGAGCCGACGTACGCTGCGACACAGAGCACCGCCGGATAGCGCAGAGGGCTGTCAGCAATCCTTAGAGTCCCAGGGTCGACAAGCTCAAGGTACTGTAGTCGATCGACCCTTTCCAAATGCCTTCTTGCAAGCGCAATCAGCGTTGCGGCGTCGCGTTCCCCTGAGGCAAACTCATGCGCTGCGGCGAACAAGCCACGGCTGATCGCCAAGCTCCGATCACGTTCTTCCGGGCAGAGATAACGGTTGCGACTGCTCATTGCCAGCCCATCTGGCTCCCGCACGGTTGGCACAGTGACAATCTCGATCGGAAGATTCAGATCAACCGTCATGCGGCGTATTACCGCGCATTGCTGAAAATCCTTCTGTCCAAAGTACGCGACGTCCGGCTGCACCATGTTGAATAGCTTGCAGACGACGGTCGCTACACCACGAAAATGTCCAGGCCTGAAAGCTCCGCAGAGCGGCTTTGCGAGTTCGCCCGGCTCGACAAAGCTCTCAAATTGAGCCGGATAGATCTCCTCTGCACTTGGCGCGAAGATGATGGAGACCCCGGCACTGCCGCATAACGCTTCATCGCGCGCGAAGTCGCGGGGGTACCTGCTGAGATCCTCATTTGGGCCGAACTGAGTGGGGTTGACGAAGATGCTAACGACAGTGACGTCGCAGTGTTCCCGGCTGGCCGAGATCAAGGCCAGGTGGCCGTCGTGCAAGTATCCCATCGTCGGAACGAATCCGATGCGCTTTTCGGCATTGCGAACGTCTGCAAGGGCGCGACGCAGCTCAGCCACCTTCGTAATTACTTTCATTTCTTACCTTGAGGTTGAACTGGAGGGCACCCAGTTGGCGACGGCATGCCGAAGCTGATCAGGAAGCCGATAGCACTCCTCTGAGCCCGGGAACGCCCCTTTGCGGATATCGGCAGCCCAGCGCGACAGCGCCTCCTGGAACAACTGGAATCCATTTGTATAGGCACGAACGAATTTGGGGCGATGGCCTTCGGTTAGCCCCAAGACATCATGAAACACGAGCACTTGGCCCGAGCAATCGGCTCCTGCTCCGATCCCGATGGTGGGTATCGTGAGAGATTCGGTCGCTCGCGCCGCGAGCTCGGCAGGAATGCCCTCCAGGACAAGCGCGAAGCAACCGGCTTCCTGCAGACGGTGCGCGTCATCGAGCAACCGCAAGGCGGTATCTGTTGTCCTTCCCTGCACTTTGAATCCACCCATGACGTTGACGCTCTGCGGGGTCAGACCGAGATGTCCCATCACAGGAATGTCGCAATCGACCAAGGCGCGTACCATCTCGATGCGTTTGGCACCACCCTCGAGTTTCACAGCATCGGCGCCACGCTGTAAAAAACCTCCTGCATTGCGAATCGTATCCTCAGAACCGACATGAAAGCTGAGAAAGGGCATGTCGGCCACAAGCAAGGCATGAGGCCTCGTGCGCGCAACAGCCTCCAGGTGATGATTCATCATGGCCACGCTGACGGGCAGCGTGTTGTCGAATCCCAGGCAGACGTTTCCAACGCTATCGCCGACCAGGATGATATCGACAATGGGATCCGCGATGCGCGCCGCAACCGCATCGTAGGCGGTGGTCATCACGACACGCCGTCCTTTATCCTTCCACTGCTGCAGTGCCGGAATCGTGACACGCTCTAGAGGCTGCTCTGAACTGTGGCTCATATTGAATCCGCTCCGCACACACCGTCGGCGCTTCCTAGAGAACGCGGGAGAAACCTGTCAATGGCATGGAGGATGGAGATCCCAGTTGTCTAGAACTGGGGAACAGCGCAAAAACAGTCCAATGGTCGCGCAACCATGAGACAAGACCTTCCTCATCCATTTCACCACCCGATGGCTCGTCTTCACGTGCAGTTTCAGCGGCTATGCCAGCCGCGCCCTCAATCGAGGAGCGGCGCTCGCGACGAGCCACCATCTGCACGCGTTTCTGGGCTGATTGCAGTCTCTCCAAACGGTGACGGCGACCGGACCGAGCGCAGATGCGCGCAGTGGGGACTTCGTCTTTAGGGCACATCTCCGTGTCTGCCCGCTAGGGGGACTCGTGAGACTCCTGCTTCGGCGCCTGCGCACCGAGCAAAGCAAACGGATGGCAGGCCAGGAACGTCCAAAGGTGACAGGCCGCCGTAAGCGCAGCGAGAGCGCGGTCGAGTAGATGTCGTCGCGAACGCGCTCAGACCGCGCCAGCCTGCTGGCCCTGTAGGCCGTGAAGTCGATTATTTTTGCCGATGTTTCTGTCACTTGATTTCCACGTGCTCTAGAGGGCCACTCGAATTCTCTGACCAGGGCCGTACCGGCACAACTCAGTCCATTCCTAAGCCGCTCGAAGCCAACGAAGCCATTTCTGATCGGCCTCCCGCCGCGCCTTGAAGCGGTTGACGCATCTCTTCGAGCAAAGAGCCGTTCGCCAGCAGTAATGGCGGATCAGCCCAAACTTTCCGCCGCATATCGCGCAGCAAGTGGCTGAATGGTCGAGGGAATTACGGAAGCCAATGTGCATTCTCGCCTCCTGTCAGACATTTACCTGGGAAGCCCCGCTGCCCTCTGACCACAGCACCACGCGCGCACCGAAGGTGCGGCCCGCCCGGCGGTCCGTCTTCCTGGTTGTTGCAGCCATCAAGAGCCTTGACTCTGATGTGCGGCTGCCTCGCGAAGCAGTACTTTCCGCAGATAGCCTCGCCGAGAATTTGGTCAAGATAATTGATTTCTCTATCGTGATTTACGCAATTCGCTCGACATTTCGGTCAAATGCTGCGCCTTGCATGACTAGCCCGCAGAATTACTGCGGCAGTTGGATCGGGAGCGCTTAAGTTGGGGGCTGCATCCTCGTTGCACGATCAAAAGCAGCAATACGGGCACTTTCCCTTCCAAGATCCTGTCACTGCAGACGATCGCACAGTCTCGTGCATCTCACATCAGCAAGTCAGCAGCGTCGCGGATGGCAGTATAGATTTCATCAAGATCGGCCGCCGTAACGCAGTAAGGCGGCATCACGTAGATCGTGTTACCGAGTGGGCGTAACAGCAGATCCCGCGCTTGGAAGAAAGCCAAAAGCCTCGGACCGATGTCCGCCAGATAGCCAGCATCGCGCGTGTTGAGTTCAACCGCTGTGACTGTTCCTGTGCGCCGCACGTTTGCGAACCGTGAATCGAGGCGGAACGGCGCGAGTGCCTGTTCTTGCATCCTCGCCAAGGATGCCAGCCGCCAGCGATACTCCTGATCCTGCCATAGGTCCAGATTAGCCTTGGCGGCGGCACAGGCCACTGGATTGGCCGTATATGAGCTCGAATGAAAAAACGTACGCGTGCGATCTTCAGAATAATGCGCATCGAAAATATCGGCACGACACAGTGTGACGGCGAGCGGCAGCGCCCCAGCCGTGAGGCCTTTCGAATAGCAAGCAATATCGGGCGTGACATCGGCCTGCTCACACGCAAACAAGGTACCCGTCCGGCCCCAGCCTGTCATGACCTCGTCCGCAATGAACAGGACGTCAAAGGCTTCGCAAATCCGCTTCATCTCTCTTAGCACCGAGGGCGAATACATCAGCATTCCACCGGCACCCAATATCAGGGGCTCCACGATAAAGGCTGCGGGATGTTCGTTTCGACACGCGTTTTCAAGCGCATCGAGAGCTCTTTGCTCACAATCTCTTGCCGGGAACGGAATCGAGGTCACCTCGAACATCAGCGCCCCGTAGGCCGCATTGAAGATGCCTCGGCTACCTACCGACATCGCCCCGATCGTGTCGCCATGGTACGAGTGCTGCATCACCACAATTTTGGTTCGCTCTCTTCCGGTATTGCGCCAGTAGCCGAGCGCCATTTTCAGCGCGACTTCGACGCTGGTGGACCCGCTATCGGAGAAGAACACATGTTCGAGCGCTGGGGAGGTGACCTTCAATAGTTCCGTCGCAACCTGCTCAGCCGGGTCGTGAGTGTATCCGGCGAAGATGACCTGGTTGAGCTTGCCTGCCTGTTCTCGGATCGCGTTCACGATGCATGGATGGCAATGGCCGTGGGTCACGACCCACCAGGAGGAGATTGCATCGATAAGGCGTCGGCCGTCTTCGGTGTAGAGATAGGCCCCTTCTCCCCGGACCACCTTCGTCATGTCCCGCTGTAGAGCATGCTGCGTGAACGGATGTCAGATCGGCGACCTCTTAGCTGTCTTCATAGGTTCAGGAAATCGCCGCTAACAAAGGAGTCTTTGAAAGCGGCCTGCAGCCTATCGTTTGTGAGGGGAACAAGCCACGGGAGCCGTCCCAACCAACGCACTCTCCCGATCTCGCAAACCGCGCTTTCAGTTTCGGCGTTTCTTTCGCCAATGAACGCAATCCCAAGGATTCGAATCTGACGCTTCCGCAGAGCCTCTATGGAGAGCAGGGAGTGATTGATTGTGCCCAGTCCCGTCCTTGCGCAAAGCACGACGGGAAGCTGCCAGCGCTCGAAGATGTCGATGTAAAGCGTGCGCGCTGTCAGCGGCACCATGAGTCCGCCGGCGCCTTCGATCACGAGTGGCCGCTCGCCGCTGTCCGGCAGTCCAAGCGTCTCTGTATCTATGCGAACGCCGTCGATCTCCGCTGAGTGATGGGGCGACGCGGGCGTCCGAAGTCGATAGAGCTCCGGGACAATCCGATCGGACGAGAGGCCACCGAGGCGGCGGATGCACTCGGAGTCGATCTCTTGTTCGAGTCCAGCCTGGACCGGCTTCCAGTAATTCGCGCCGAGAAGCCCGGCGAGCCCTGCGGAGAATACCGTTTTGCCGACCCCGGTGTCCGTACCAGTCACGACGATCCGTTTATTCATCGAAACGAGCCCCTCGTCACCTCAACCAGCGCATCGAGCATCGCGCGCACGTCCGCTTCGCCAACATTGAGTGTCAACGAAATTCGCAAGCGGGCGGTGCCTGCAGGGACGGTTGGCGGCCGAATTCCGCGGATATCGAAGCCGCGCGCCTGCAGAGCAGAGGCAAGTCGCATTGCATGAGCATTGTCACCTACGATGTAGGGCACGATCTGAGAGGTCGATGGTGTGCGCAAACCAAGCGAGGTGATCTGCCGATGCGCGAACGCAACGAGTTTGGCCAGCCGTTGCTGCCGCTCCGGCTCTTTCTGCAGGGTGAGGAGTGCCTCTCGAACGGCAACGGCCATCAATGGTGATGGGGCGGTGGCAAAAATAAACGGACGGCAGCGGTTGACCATGAAATCGCGCAAGATGCCGGAGGCCGTAACAAGTGCACCCGCCGCACCGAGCGCTTTGCCGCAGGTATGAACGACGATGAGATTTTCGCGCTTGTCATAAGGGGCCGTGAGCCCTCGTCCTTGATGCCCGTAAGCGCCTGTGGCATGTGCCTCGTCCACGATCAGAAACGCGTCTTGGCGATCGGCGATTGCCACTAGCTCTTCGAGTGGAGCGAAGTCGCCATCCATACTGTAGAGACTTTCGGCCACAATCCACACGCGGCCCGCTCCACCTTTGTTTCGCCAGGCGCGAATTGCGTCTTCGACTGACTGGGGATCATTGTGCGCGTGAATTCGACACTCTGCGCGACCGGCCCGCGCCCCCTCGTGAATACTGGCGTGCACGAGCGAATCGAGAACGAGCAGATCGCCGCGCTGCGGGAGCGTTGTCAGGAGGGCAAAATTTGCGATGTAGCCGCCTCCAAAGAAAAGCGCTGCCTCCGCGCCAAAGAACTGAGCCGCTTCTGTTTCGAGCCGTTCATGCTCCTCGCAATTGCCGCGCAGAAGCCGCGACCCGCCGGCTCCAACCGGAGTGCCCGCCTCGAGCGCGGCGACCATCGCCTTTTTGATGCGCGAGCGTTCCCGAGCGCCAGATAGTCGTTCGATGCGAAATCGATCCCCACGCGCGGCTTGAGGCAGCGCAGCCGTTTATCTTCGTTCAAGGCATTCAACGCTGCGACGTAGGGACTAAGTCTAGCTGTCTGGATCGACCGCATTCATCACTCCGAGGATCGCATCAAATCACGCAAAAGATGCGTTGGCCGTTTAAGAAGGAAGGATGGCCCGTTAGGTTCAACTTGCCAGGATGCGATTATCTCGGTCCACACGCACAACGCGTGGCTTGAACTTCTTTGCTTCGGCCTCATCGAATGAGGCATATGCAACGATAATGATCTTGTCTCCGGGCATCACCAGTCGGGCAGCCGCACCGTTCAGGCTTATCGTACCAGACATCGGCGGCGCCTCGATCACGTAGGTGGCAAAGCGCGTCCCTGTTTCTACATTGTAGATTTCGACGCGCTCGTTGATCACCATTCCTGCTGCCTCCAGGAGCGTACGATCTATCGAGATCGAGCCTTCATAGTGCAGATCAGCTTCGGTCACTGAGGCGCGATGGATTTTGCCCTTCATCAAAGTTATCTGCATTTCTCACCTAGGCTGGTGTAGGGGCAACATATTGGGCGCGCTGCTTCCGTCAGGCGAGCCCGGACGTGATGCCGAGCCGGGCCAGCAGATCCGCGTCGCGATCAACTTTCGGGTTATTGGTGGTCAAGAGCACGTCGCCGACGAAGATTGAATTTGCGCCGGCCAAGAAGCAAAGCGCCTGCAATTCATCGGTCATGTATTGCCGCCCGGCGGACAAGCGAACCACACTCCTCGGCATCATGACCCGCGCGGTCGCCAGCAGCCGGACCAGCGCGATCGGATCGGGAGGCTCCGCGGTGTCTTCCACCGGTACGCCCTCAATCTTGTTCCACAGGTTGATCGGCACGCTTTCGGGATAGTTGGGAAGATTGGCGAGCAACACGAGCATACCTAGGCGGTCCTCGACGCGCTCGCCCATGCCGATAATCCCGCCGCAGCAGATCTTGATGCCGGCATCGCGCACATGCGCCAGCGTATCGATGCGGTCCTGGAGGCTGCGGGTGGTGATGATCTTGCTGTAAAACTCGGGCGAGTGTGTCGACGTTGTGATTGTAGAAGTCAAGGCCGGCCTCGGCGAGGCGCGCGGCATGCTTCGGTGTCAGCGTGCCGAGCGTGACACACGTTTCCATGCCGAGACCTTTGACCGCGTTGACCATGTCGCAGACGGAATCAAGATCGCGATCTTTTGGCGTGCGCCAGGCCGCGGCCATGCAGAAGCGCGTAGCGCCGGCATCCTTCGCGCGCTGTGCGGTCGCAACCACATCGGCGCAACGCATCAGACGGGTCGCTTTCAGGCCGGTCGCGTAATGCGCGCTTGCGAGCAGTAGCCGCAGTCCTCCGGACAGCCGCCGGTCTTGATGCTGAGCAGGCTCGCAGTTTCGACGTGGTTTGGATCGAAGTTCTTGCGATGAGCGCGCTGCGCCTGAAGCATCAGGTCGGCAAAAGGAAGGTCGTAGAGCGCCTTAGCCTCTTCGACGTTCCAATGATTACGAACCTGCGCCCCGTTGCTAGCTTTCTTTCGTTGGACTTGCACAGCAGCATCCATAACCCAATCTCGCTCAGTTGTAGATAATCGCGTGAATTATCTATAGTCATCGCCCTCGAAGAGATGCTAATCGAGCTGCCTCGCAAATGCACCGATTATTGCGGTAGATAATCTATGATCACTGCTGACAACATGACGATGGTCGCGCGCATCGCGGACTCAATCGCTGAGCGCATTATCAGCGGCGCCTTAGCGCCAGGCGCACCACTCCGTCAGGATCACGTTGCACGAGAATTCAATTCCAGCCACGTCCCCGTGCGCGAGGCCTTTCGGCACCTGCAGGCACAACATCTTGTTGTCGCTGTGCCGCGTCGCGGTGTTCGGGTTGCCCCGCTCGATACCCGTTCAGTGAAGGAGATCGCCGAAATGCGCGCCGCGCTCGAGGTGGTGGCATTGCGCCATTCGGGGCCAAGACTGACAACAGCTCATTTGGCTCAAATCGAGCTCGCCCTAATCGAAGGAGACAATGCAAAGACGATCGAGGAGTTTGAGATGGCCAACCGCGCCTTTCACCAAGCCTTGGTCGCGCCGTGCGGAATGCCGCGTCTGCTCGCGAGCCTCGATGGATTGCAGCTTGCCAATTCTCGATTGGTGTTCGCGATGGCGCGATCGGTGGGCTGGCGACCGCGCTCCAATCAAGATCACCGCCTGATTCTGCAAGCCCTGCGAACGCGCAACGTCGATCACGCCTGTAACCTGCTCACGCGGCACATTCAAACCATTGAGCGACTTGCCCTTCCGGCGTCCTGAGCAAATCTGGCAAGCTCCATTGCAGATCGCCGACGGTTGCAAGCGACGATCATGCGGCAAGCGACTAGCCTCATTGCAACCGAATCTATTCCCAGATAGTTATGGCACCCGCTAGCGACATCTCCACGGACGGCCATGATTCGTCACATCGTTTTCTTCAGCGCCAAGGACGAGGCGCATATCCACCAGATCATCGAAGGTCTTTCGCTTCTCAGCACGATACCGCATGCGCGCCGGCTTGAGGTTGCCCGTAACCGCAAGACGGATCAGCTCGGCAACGATATCGACATCGTGGTCTATGGTGAGTTCGACAGCGAGACAGAGCTCGCAGCGTACAAAGCGCACGATCTCTACCAGGAATCGATTAAACGGGTCCGACCGCTCCGCGAGCTGCGGTTCGCGGCCGACTACGATGTATCAACAGATACCCCTTTCGCCTCCACGGCAGGATGATCCTGGTGCTGTCGCAGCAAAAAGTCCGCCGCCGGCGTAACTTGGCAATGGGCCTCATGTTTCGGCCCAGCACAGATAAGAGTCATTCTCATCGGTGGGGCAACAGATGGAACGGCACTTTCACGACGTCAGCCGCCTGTGACCGATAACCCGATGTACGTTCGCGAGTTGCAGTGGGTTGAACCTGTCACAGCGATGCGACGTCTTGGGCGTCGATCGCATCTCACGTTTCTCGATAGCGCAGCAAGGCACGAGTTGCTTGGGCGCTACTCATATCTAACGTGCGACCCCTTCAGCACCTACAGGGTCGCGAACGGCCAAGCCAGTTGGAACGGACTGACTCTCGAGGCCGATCCATGGAAGGTCCTTCGCACGCTACTCGCGAAGTACCCGCAAGAGCATCGTCCCGATCTCCCGCCATTCCAGGGAGGAGCGGCAGGCTACCTTGCCTACGACATGAACAGGACATTGGAGCGATTGTCTGCCCCGCCAATTGCCGGTCTGGGTTTGCCCCAATCCATCCTGCATTTCTATGACGTGGTCATCAGCTTCGACCACCGGGATAACAAATGCTGGATCGTCTCGACCGGATGGCCGGAGCAGGATCGCGTGCGACGGAGCGAACGAGCGCTTCGTCGAGCCGACGAGTTTGCAGCATTGCTTGCCGGTGCAAAGGCGCCACAGAAGGGTTGTCCCAGCAAAGCGGGCGCGTGGCGCTCGAACTTCAGCCGCGACGGCTACATTGCGGCGGTACAACGCGTGATCGACTTGATTCTCGCGGGTGACGTGTTCCAGACGAATATTGCGCAGCGTTTCAGCACCCGCCTGTCGACCTCGTTTGATCCGCTCGCCTTCTATTGCCAGCTACGATCATTGAATCCGGCGCCTTTTGCGGCCCTGCTGCGATGGGGAAAGCTGACCATCGCATCAAGTTCGCCGGAACGATTCCTGAAACTTGAGGGGCGACAAGTCGAGACACGCCCCATCAAGGGCACGATAGCGCGTTCGCCTGATCCCAAGGAAGACCACCGCCGTGCGGCTGCTCTCCTCGCTTCCGAAAAGGATCAGGCCGAGAACACGATGATTGTCGACCTTTTGCGTAACGATCTGTCACGCGTTTGCACTGCGCATTCGGTCGGGGTTCCGGCCCTATGCAATCTCGAGTCCTATGCCTCGGTGCACCATCTCGTGTCGATCGTTACGGGGAAACTTGCCGGAGACGAAGACGCCGTTAGCCTGCTCCGCGCTTGCTTTCCCGGCGGCTCCATTACGGGAGCGCCAAAGCCGCGGTCGATGGAAATTATTACAGAAATCGAGCGCATAGCGCGAGAGGTCTATTGTGGGGCGATCGGCTTCATCGGCTTCAACGGGCACATGGACACCAGTATTGCGATCCGCACTGTCACGATCGACGGCGACCTGGCTGTGTTTCATGCGGGCAGCGGTATAACGGCCCTGTCGAAGCCCGAGGCCGAATACGAGGAAACGCTCACCAAGGCAGAGCGAATCTTTGATGCATTTGGTTCTGAACCAGCTGGTGCATTTTGATTGTCATCGTCGATAATTACGATTCCTTCGTGTTCAATATTGCCCGCTATTTCCACAAGCTCAGTGAAGCAACGGAAGTGATCCGAAACGACGCTATCAGCATCAGCGAGCTCGTTGGTCTCAACCCGCGCGCGGTGGTCATATCGCCCGGCCCCTGCACCCCAACTGAGGCAGGAATATCGACAGCAGTGGTTCGCGAACTTTCAGGACGCGTACCAATTCTCGGCATCTGCCTTGGACATCAGTGTATTGCAAGCGTTTTCGGAGGACGGGTGGCGCGTGCGCGTCGGCCCATGCACGGTCGGCGCTCATACGTTGCGCATGACGGCCGAGGGTTATTCAAGGGACTGCCAACCCCGCTTGACGTCGGACGCTACCATTCTCTTATCGTCGCGCTTGATCAGTCATGTGCGCAGAACCTCGTAGTGACAGCGCGTTCGGAGGAAGGCGAGATCATGGCCCTCACGCACGGCTATTATCCCACCTATGGGGTCCAGTTCCATCCCGAGTCGATACTTACCTCACAGGGGCACGTCCTGCTTAAGAACTTCTTGCGACTCGCACAGGATTTCCGAAACCGCGCGGAGCAATGAGAGGCTCGGCCTGCCAATCAAGATGGTGGACCGTCGGTTTTCGACGTGGTTGGAAGGCGAAGCCTCATATGGCAGGCATTTTGTGGTAATCCGCGCTGTTCCGTGCTTGGCTCTGCAGTCAGCGGCCCGCCTCCGACGGAAACCAGCCCCTGCGGTTTCGAGGGCCGGACGTCTCTCTTGGCCGGCTTGGATGTGGTGCGCGCGGGGGGCAAAGAAGCAGCAGGAGCAGGAGAAGCAACAGGCGCCGGATTCTGCAGCCCCTCGATTCTTTGGGTCAGGGTTGCGATCTGATCCGAGATCCGCCTTAGCTCGGCTTGCTGCGCATCGACGTTGCGATTGAGCTCGGCAATTTCATCGGCTGTCTTCTGCTGCCCTGATTGGATCCATAAAAGGACGTCCCTATGCTCAGGTGACAAGCAAAGCGCGCGAGGCACGACTTCGTGCGCCGGCGGCGCCTCGCAAACGTTTCGATATTCGTCAAAAAATAGGCTCCTCCGGCGCCCGGTTCGCCGCGCTTGTTAGAATCTCTTGTATTTTCTCGGCAACATTTGTTCTTTCTGGAAAGGGAATCAAGTCCTTCACTCATTCACTAAACACATTACTTTGGTCCGCTATTTGACTACGCGTTCTTGTCATTTCGCGATAAACCTTCCTTCTCTTTTTGTATCTTTCAACAATATTGCTCTGCTCCGCCGTCTTTAGCCCTCACTGAAGTACGCGCGGTAGTGCTCGATGCGCGGCGAATTCGCATGGTCCTGAGCGCAGAAGGGACAGATCTCAGTCTCTTCGCCCTCGATGCGATGCATACCATCGCCCACCCAGCGTTCGTCTGCCTCGCCGATCGCAGCGAAATGTCGTTGCACTTGTGCAACGGCGAGAGCTTCCAGGTCCGGAAGATTTCGGCCCAAGAGAGTGTTGATTTCGACGACATCGAAATGTCGGCAGGCCCATCTCGTGAAAGTCGTGGTGACGTCGCAAAGCATCAGACGATTGCGCGGCAGAGAGCGCGCGCTGCCTCCGCAACCGCATCGGCAATATTTGGTGATTTCCTTGAGGGCACAGAAGTCGTCGACGCTCAGCCTGCCTCGCGCTGGTGCCGGAATGGCGCCCTCGCGAGCGCGGAGCTCACGATTAATGTTCCTCATGTCCCAAGCTGGCCTACATCCAGTCCTTCCGACGCACTACAAATCACAAAATTTACTTGCTGACCCAACCAGTCGCCTTGACCGGCAAAATGTAACAACGACTGGTGTTGCGCTGCTCTCCGTTCAGGAGCCGTGATGGCGGCCATCGGCTCGACACTCTTGCGATCGCAAGGCATCATCAGACCGGCGGAGTAATCGCGAAGCGGTTTGGCTCGGCCTCCGTCCCCGATCACGCTCGTAAAACCCTCAACATACGCCGAAAACCTCGACGCGACGTCCCCCATTTTACCCGACCCATCTCAGCCTCTCCGCACGCCGAATAGATGAGTCTTCTCAAAAATAGGAATCTTCTCGGTAAAAGCCGCGACACTCTGATTAAGTAAGACTACGCAGTAGTGAGCAGGCAGTGGAAGCCGCGCAATGTCGAGGGGCGGCGCTCGGCCGAATGCCTCAGGCGCGCCGTGAACTTTGTCATCGACCGGGTCTTTGCCATTGGCAACTAGGCCCAAGAGCAGCTTGGCCTCCTTGCGAGCAAGCTCTGGTGTCCAAGGGCACCGTGAGGACCGATGGTGACGAAGCGGTGGCAACCGAACGCTGGGTACTTGAGAACGTATGTCGCTTTGTCGCGTTGACGTTTACGGCGGGAAACGGCACGCCTTGATCATCCGTATGGAGCGATACCGGATACGGTTGATGACGAAGTCTAAAGCCATGTCTAAAGCCTGGACGTATACGCGTCGTACGATGCTGTTGGGCAGTAGCTTCTTGGGTAGCGCGTTTTTCGGGGGCGTTACGCTGCCTACACCCAATCGGCCGCAGCGCAAGGTTGCCATGGTGTTGAAGGCGGTCGACTCTCCCTTCGTCGTTGGGTGCACACAAGACGGCATTACCTCCTTGCGTTATCGTAACGATGCGTATGACACGGATTATGTTCTGCCTGGAGCCGTGCTGGGGACGGCTCACGCTAGAGTTCGGCGTGCCGGATCCGAGTGGCATACGCTTCGAACCGGCGTTGATGCAACGAAGCCGATGCATAGCGCGGCCCTTGAACTAGCAGCCCGCGATGCCGGCGTCCTTCTCACGACCCGCCTCGCAGTCGACGAGGCTGGATTGACGTGGGAGATCATGCTGCGGAACGACGGCATGGCGAGCGTGGAGGTTGGCGACCTCTATTTTCCCATGCCGATGAACACCGAATTTCCGGCAGGGCAACCGGCATCGGTGGCTGTTTTGAAGCACAGCTTCGTCTCGGGGCATGGATCGCACATCTTCTGGATTCGCGGCAACAGCACCGGCCCCTTCCTCATGCTCTTACCGGAAGCGGACACGTCACTGGAATATTGGGATGTCCACAAGGATTCGGCCGAAGCCAGTGGGACGTGGTGCGCCTACATCTTGGGCGGAGCGGCCGCCGGCGAGGCAGTGGCGGCGGGGACTCGCTGGCGACAGCCGACGCATTCCCTGTCCCTGTCGCCGGCCGAGCAACGGCGTTACCGTCTCCGCTTCCAATGGGTTGCCAATTACGAGGCGGCGCGCAGGGCTATCGCGGACGCCGGTCTGGTGGACGTGGAAGTGATGCCGGGCATGACGGTTCCCAATGACCTGCATGTCGACATCGCGCTCGCGTCCTCCATTCCGGTGGAGCGAATCGAAGCGGAATTTACCGGCGACACGGTGGTGCAACGGTTGCCGGATCGGGCTGGCAGGCGCCTGTGGCGGGTTCGCTTTTCGCGATTGGGCGAGAACCGGCTGACCCTGCACCAGCCGGGTGCGCGCCAGACATTTCTTGAATTCTTCGCTACCGAGCCCGTCGAGACGATGATGAAGAAGCGCGCAACCTTCATCGTGAAGCGGCAGCATCGTGACCCGTCCAAATGGTACGACGGTTTGTTTGGCGAGTGGAATATGGAGACGCAGGTCCTGCTTGGCCCGGACAATTACGACCGGATCAAGGGTTGGCGCATCTACGAGGTGACGTGTGATGATCCCGGGCTGAGCAAGCCCGCTTACCTCGCGACCAAGAATGCCGAGCATCCTGATGTGGCGGAAGTGGCGGCGCTGGATCGGTATATAGACACGTTCGTCTGGGGCGGGCTGCAACGTACCACACAGGAGGCATACGCCTACGGCCTCTACGGCATACCCGATTGGAAGCAGAACAGGGAAAGCAGCGATCCCGGCCCGAAGGGTCGCCTGCATATCTGGCGGCCTTATGACTATCCGCACATCTTCGCGATGTATTTGGCCATGCACCGCATCGCGCGTGACCATCCCGCGATACCCACCCGCCAGAGCGCACGAGATTATTTGGTACGCGCCTACGGTACGGCGCTGGCCATGTTCACGGTGCCGATGCGCGTGGTGATGTGGTCTGCCTACCGCACCGGCTTCTACAACGAATGTGTGATCCCCGAACTGGTTTCGGCGCTCACGACGGCGGGCTTGACGCGCGAGGCGGCGACGTTGGAGGCGCACTGGGCGCGTAAGGTGCGCGCCTTCGTCGATCCGAAGGCGGACCTGTTCAAGTCTGAATATCCGTTCGATTCCACAGCCTTCGAATCAACGCAGGCACTGGCGCGCTCGGCCCTTGACGACCCTGTCGCCATGGGGGTTTCGAAGGCGGCGGCGCGTGCCTTCTCGGAGCGTCAGATCGCTGCAAATCTGTTCTGCCGTGGCTAGCTGGAACCTGCTTATTACTATCTGGGCAGCGATTATCGCCACACTGCGGGCGACGCCTATACGCTGACTTACATGGCGCAGATGGGTGGCTGGGCGCTGCTTGATCATGCGCTGAACGATGCAGACGACCCGCATCCGCTCCTTCGTCTCGGCTATGCCTCACAACTCAGCGCGTGGGCTTTGCTGAACAGCGGCCCTGCGTCGGCGGGTCATGGCTATTGGTATCCGGGCGAGGAGAATGACGGCGCGGCCGGTGGCGGCTTCGAGCCGGCGCCGAGCGGCACCACATGGCTCGGTCAGCCGCATCACCGTGGAACGTGGTATTACTCGTGCGAGATCGACCTGGGATTTTGTGGGGCGGTCCGCGCTGCTGCGACGATCGTTGCCGACGGTCCCATCTTTGGGCAGGTTTGTCACGGTGGCATCATGGAGACGTTCGCTCACACCCTGCGTATCTGGCCACGTGATGGCGTGCGGCGACGGCTCAACGTGCGGCTCCAGTCTCTTCGATTGGACTTGGTGCTGCTCGACGCGCGCTTCCGGGCGGATCGACCGATCATTCTGAATTTGGGGGCGGGGTGGATCAGCCTTACGCCTGAGCCCTTTGCCCCATCTGGATCGGGAGTGTCGTTCGAATTGCGGTACGATGACGGGAGAAAGCGCAAGGAAGTCATCGACATCACGGACAGCCAGCTCGTCGTCCGCTTGCCTGCGGCGCGCTTACCGCGGGTTCAGGTTCGCTAGACTCTAGTGTTGCCGATTATGGGGTGCGATCGGCACTTATGGCCTGCTGTTCCACGCGGCTTCCGAGCCGATGACGATCATCCCGGCAAATCCCGAGCATCTCGGCGCACGTATCCGCATCACCGCCGTGCTGCATACCTCGGGTTCAGCGCCCGTGGACGCTTTTCTCGCCGGAGGAGGCGCCGGATTGTCATTCGGCTTGCAATATTGACCCCCTAAGCCGGGGGATCGGCGTCCAAAATTGACCCCCTACAGGTTGGTCTGTTGCGCTGCCTGCTTCGTAACAAAGCAGGTGGTGG
>NZ_JASAUS010000140.1:0-20615 GCF_029953005.1 Bradyrhizobium sp. Mp27
GCACGCCTCAAGCACCTTGCGATCTTTCCTCGAAAGGTGGACTTCTCTTGCTTCGGGTATCATCCCGACCTTGAATCACGACTCACGTTCCAAGAAAAGTGGGTACTAGGAAGGTCCGTGATCGATTTTGGATGAATAGGTATGGTCCGCGCGCAAAGCGCATCAGCGGCTCTCAGAATTTTCGTTCGCCGCGCCATAAAGACTTTTGCAACAATATCGGCCCTTCGCTGCCGTTAAAGCGGTGCCGCTACATGTCGGTTCAGAGGGGTAGACCGGAAGTTTGCAGCCGAGCGCTAGTCCGACGCTTTTGACCCTGACCGGACATGCAACCTCGCGGCGGGCGCTGGAATAAGTCGGCGCGCGTGGTAGACTTTCGGTCCTATCGGTCGAGAGTGGGTTGCAAAAGATCCGGAGGGGCCGCGAAGCAGCAAATTGCCGACTGGCTCGAAAAGCTCGGAATGTTCGAGTACGCGCAGCGTTTTGCTGAAAACGGGATTGGTTTCGCAGCACTTCGCCATCTGACCGATCAGGACCTTAAGGACATCGGCGTGCTGCTCGGGCATCGGCGCATAATGCTTGCGGCTATCCAGGAGCTTGGGAGCCCTGCCGTAGCTCAACGCGTTACGGCCGAGTTGAAGCCCCAAGATGCCGCCGAACGTCGCCAAGTCACTGGGATGTTCTCGGACCTTGTGGGTTCAACAGCACTTTCAGCACTCATGGACCCTGAAGACCTACGCGAGATCATTTCCGCGTATCAGAAATGCGTCGCCGACATCGTGCAGCGGTTCGGCGGCTTCATTGCGAAGTATATGGGCGATGGGGTACTGGTGTATTTCGGGTATCCGCAGGCGCACGAAGACGATGCGGAACGGGCCGTCCGGGCGGGGCTGGAGTTGGTGGCTGGCGTAGGTGCTCTGAAGATCCGTGCGCCCCTGCAGACGCGTATCGGCATCGCAACGGGACTGGTGGTTGTCGGCGACCTGATCGGGTCCGGCGCTTCTCAGGAGCACGCTATAATCGGTGAAACGCCACACCTTGCGGCACGTTTGCAGGGCGTTGCCGAGCCAAACAGCGTCGTCATTGCGGAGAGTACTCGAAAGCTGTTGGGCAATCTGTTCGAGTTTGAAGAGTTTGGGCCGAAAGAACTCAAAGGTATCTCAGGCGCCGTAGGGGCATGGGCTGCGTTGCGGCCGGCTTCAGTCGAAAGCCGCTTCGAGGCCTTGCACGTGAACGGATTGACCGAGCTTGTTGGGCGCGACGAAGAACTCGAACTCCTGTTGCGACGCTGGTCCAAGGCAAAGAGTGGTGAAGGCCAAGTAGTGCTGCTCTCCGGCGAGGCTGGTATTGGCAAATCGCGGCTTACGGCGGCGCTGCTGGAAAGCATCGCTAACGAGCCGCATACCCGATTGCGCTATTTCTGCTCGCCGCAGCATACCCACAGCGCTTTTTATCCGATCATCGGCCAGATGGAACGCGCCGCACGATTTGCGCATGACGACGCACTGGAAACAAAGCTGGGCAAGCTCGATACAGTATTGGCGCAGACTTCAACCTCTTTGGAGGATACGGCGCTATTCGCCGACATGCTGTCGCTGCCAAAAGACGGACGCTACGCGGCGCTCGACATACCCTCCGAACAGCACCGCCAGCGGACATTTGAAGCGCTCAGGTCACAGGTGGAGGCATTGTCGCGCTCCTCACCTGTGCTAATGATCGTCGAGGATGCACATTGGACCGATCCCACGAGTCAGGAAGCTTTCAGCGGGGTCGTTGACCGGCTTCGGACCTACCGTGTGCTGTTGATTGTGACGTTTCGTCCAGAGTTCGAAACGCACTGGATCGGGCGGCCCTACGTCACTGCTCTCACCCTCAATCGGCTGGCGCAGCGCGAAATCGAGACGGTGATTGATCACATCGTGGGCAACCAGATTATCCTCGGCGAGCGTGCGGCAGGACATCATTGAGCGCACGGACGAGATTCCCCTTTTCGTGGAGGAGATGACGAAGGCGGTCCTGGAGACCAAGAGTGAGGGCGAAGCGCGGCGAACTACAGGCAATATTCCGTCACCTGCGGCGGCGGTCCCCGCAAGCCTGCACGCCTCGCTCATGGCGAGGCTCGACCAGCTCGGGCCCGCCAAGGAGGTGGCCCAGATCGGTTCCGCGATCGGGCGAGAGTTCTCTCATACCCTGCTTTTTTCCGTTGCGAGCAAGCCGGAGCCAGAGTTGGCATCCGCCTTAGACCGTCTGATCTCCGCTGGCTTGTTGTTCCGGCAAGGTGTGCCTCCGTATTCCAGCTATCTATTCAAGCACGCTCTGGTGCAGGACGCTGCTTATGGCACGCTGCTGCGCCGAAGACGGCAAGAGTTGCATGCACGAGTTGCCACCGCCTTGGAGCAGCATTTCGCAGATCTGGTCGATCGGCAGCCCGAGATACTGGCCCATCATCTGACGCGTGCCGGACAGGCGGAACGGGCCTCTGATCAATGGCTAAAAGCGGGCCAGTTTGCGGCTTCCCGCTCCGCGTATGCCGAGGCGGTCAGTCATTTCGATCGTGGTTTGTCCCTGCTGTCATCTCTCTTGGATGCGCAGCGCGATCGGCAGGAGATCAAGCTGCAACTCGCTAAAGGCGTGTCTCTTAGTAACGCGAACGGCTTCTCCTCGGCCGAAGCAGCAAAAGCGCACGCTCGTGCGCACGAGCTTTCCGATAAGATAGGGGACATCGAGTCTCAGTTCACCGCGATATGGGGGTTGTGGACTTTCCGACGCACGTCGGATTGGAATGCGGCGCGCCAGCTTTCAGATAGGCTTCTGAGCCTGATCGAAAAGGGTAATAATGTCGGCCTTCGGCTCGAAGCTCATCATATGGGTTGGACAACACATTTCTTCTGCGGCGAACTCGCTCCGGCGCAGGAGCATTGCGAGAAGGGCCGAACCCTTTATGAGTTCGAGCAGCACCGGACGCACGCACACATCTACGGCCACGACCCTGGAGTCTGTGCACGAACGCTAGGTGCCTGGAGCGCCTGGCTGCTCGGCTACCCTGACACTTGTTCCGCAATGGCAGCAGCACCCGTCAGGGCTTCGGCTCCGCCGGGGTAGTTTCCCGTGCGACAAAGCACCGCCGAACACTTGATAAGCGATGTGAACGTCGCCGCTCTTGGCGTACTGGGTGTCTGGCTGCATTGACGACCCCACGCTTGCCCGGGGCTTTCCGGCCGACCCGGAATTATAGCGACAGCTTCGATTGTCGGAAGCGGCTCAATGTCGCCTGTTGGCCCTTTTGAGAAGTAGCGTCCCGCCTCGTGGAGGTCCCAACGCCCGATTGATCGCAAACTCGCCATTCCCAACCGCCACGATTGCGGTCGGCCATCGGAGCTAGACCACTCTAGACTCCGTACTGAGGGGTGGGCTTTCGATTAAGCTAAATGGGAAGGTGGTCGCCGACAATGCATCAATTGCGCATTGCGCTTCGGAGAGGCGCTTAAGCAAGAACTCGCGTTCAAGATCGGATAATCGAGTGTTTAGCAGCGGGCGATAGCGGTGAATTTTGCTGCGATGGGCACGAAGCCAAGCCAGTTTTTCATCGATCATCTGCGTCATCCTAGACGGTCGTTGTGTTGTCCTTGACTTAGAGGTGGGGAAAGCCCCGGCTAAAAAATTTAGTCCGAGCGGCCGGACTGTCAATATCCTAACATTCGCCAGCGCTCACGTGCTGCCCGGCCTTTGGCCGGGGCGCCAGATGCGCATTCCCCCGAAGGTGATCTTTACCGTGGCATTGGGGCTCCAGCTTCCAGGTTGTCTGGCCGCTCTATCATCGTTCCATGCGCATGTATGGGCTGCGCTCTGAGACCATTCGAAGGTCAGGGTCGCAGCCAAGGTGTGGGCTGCCTCGACCCGAACCGGCCTCTTGGGGGGACGCTCAGCCACAACAACCCAGGCAATGACGCCAAAAGCGAACAAGGCCCACCGCTACAATCCAAGGATCCCGCACCATGGCGTCCTTGCTTACGCCGGATGGTCAGAGGCAAATTCTCTCGCTGCATATTCCAGGAGAGATCCCCGACCTCCAAAGCCTGCATCTGCACGTCACGGATCTGACCTGACGGCGCTGACGGACTGCACCTTCGGCTTCATCCAGCATGGTGCTTGCTTAAATTGAACCAGAGCAGACCCAACGTGGCGGCGGCGCTTACGAAAGCCGAGGCATTCGCGGCCACTCCGGATGCTACCAAAACGTAAGTGGTCCGACCAGCCATGCGGCCCCCTGCGAAACCTCACAACGCATCCGTTTAGCGCGGGGTCCGCCGCCGGCGAGGGGGGTTAGGCGGGCAAACCTTCGAAGAGCCGGCCGATCGTCAGTTTCAATTCGTTGAGCGATACGGGTTTTCGGAGAAGAGGCCGCCTCCTAAGCAACGATGGCAGGACCTCCGGCCCGTAGCCGGAGGCGAACATGAACGGTTTGCCGCGTAGCGCAATGAGATCGACGGGGGGGCGACGTATCGGCCTGCAGATTGATGTCGAGGATGGCGAGATCGTAATTGGCGGTCATCGCGTAAGAAGTCGCGTCTTCAATGTTCGCCGCTTCCGCCGCCACGTTATGCCCGAGATCGACGAGCATGTCTGCGAGCGCCATCCCGATCAGCGCTTCGTCCTCGACAATCATTACGGCGAGAGAGCGGGCCATGCGAACATCCTAATGGTCGATGAGGTTGTCCGAACCCGGCAACAGGTCAATCCGCCTCCGTCTAAGCGCCCTGCGTTTGAGGTTCCAAACGTAGCCCGGACGCAGGATAGGAACCTGTCGGGACGCCAACGTGCATATCCTGCGCCGAAATCAAACTAGGCAATCGCCTCATTAAAGCAGGCCGCGAGACATCCGCGGCCTGCCTTAAATCCACCTCAGGCGGCCTTCTGATTGACGCTGCGCAGGGCCATCGTGTTCAGCTTCTTGTCGGTGGCCTTTTCCTCGTCGAGGTTCTGCTGCAGGACCGACGCGCAATCCTCGCGGCCGAGCATCTTCGCACAGGCGATCAGGGTGCCGTAGCGCGTGATCTCGTAGTGTTCGACCGCCTGTGCCGCCGCGATGAGCGCGGCGTCCAGGACCTGCTTGTCGTCGACGTCGCCGGCGACGTCGCTCGCTTCCTGCAAGATGCCGTCGATGGCCGGGCAGTCGACACCCTGGACCTCGACGCCGTGCATCTGGAAGACCTTTTCGAGCCGCGTGATCTGGCCCTTGGTCTCGGACAGATGGGTCTGGAAGCCGTTCTTGAGACCGGGGTCGGTGGCCTTCTCGACCATGTCAGGCAGGTTTTTGGCGATCTGCTGCTCGGCGTAATAGATGTCTTTGAGCGTATGCACGAACAGGTCGTTCAGAGTCTTGATGTCCTTGGTGAAAAAGCCCATGGCGTCCTCCTGCGTTGGGTTCGCACTCCAAACGACCGGCGCGGGGACCCCTTCCTATGCGTCATAACGGGATGATTTCCTGGGCGCGGATGACGATCTCTTTCTGTGCGAGCTCTGTCTCCAGCCGCTCTCGAAGAGCGCGCCAGTATTCGGGGACCAAGCGCTCCGTCATGACCTCGATAACGGCGATATTGTCCCGCTCGGTGCCGCCGTCGCCTCGCCACAGCCCCTCGCCGGGCGACCGGACGAAGCTGGTCGCTCCACCGAACTTGTCGGTCATTTCCTTCACAAGGCTGTCGAACCAATCCTTTGGAATTTTTTCTCCTTGACCGGTCTCTTTCGGTAAAAGGATCTGGACGAGATAGGACCCGGTCATGGCTGAACGCTCGCACGGGTGGCGCCGGGCCAGCTGGCGAGGAGGGTTCCCGTCGTCACGCACTCCACCTGCTGGGAACGGATTCATGTAGATGGTCATCATCGAGTCATGGGTCTCGTCGGCGGAGCCGCAGATCGCGTCGGTGACGAGGACGACCCGGAAGCCCCAGTCGACCGCGCCCAGCACGGTGGCCAACACGCAGACGTCCGTCTCGTCGCCCGTGACGACCACAGTGTCGACGCCCGCGCTTGGCAGCTGCGAGTGCAGGTCGCTACCGGTCCACGGCGAATACACGTACTTGTCGAAGTGCGGGCCGGCGGAGCGAAGCTGGCAAGAGATGGCACAAGATCGACCATGTCGCCACCGAGCTCGTCGATGGTCATCGAACTCCAACGTTCGTAGTAGCGGCGCCACATGCCGACGCCATGGCCCGGGGCTCTCGCCGGGAAGAAGCGCGTGAAGACCGTTCGCTCCGGATGCGTGGCCGTTATCGCCACGACGTTCGGCAGGACCCGGGGCAGCCACGGCATCTTCCACTCCGTGTCTTCGGCGAACATGCGCTGCATATCGACACTTAGGTGGATCGCTTCGGCGCCCACAGGGCCATACCTGAGCTCGTCTTCTTTTGACATCGCTCCATCCTCGAAAGCCATCTCCAACGGAGCGTCGCGGGCTTGGTTCCTAGGTCGCATAGCTCGGTCGAATGATTCCATGACAGGCGGATGAACTTGGAACCTGCTCCGACGTTATGGTGCAACAGATGCAATTCAAACGAGGCGTCGCGCACTTCACGGTCGGCGCCACGGATCGAGGTGATGGCGTTAGTAACAGTCAAACCTACCAAGCCGGATGTGCTGATCGCGCAGACCGTGGCGCGCAACACGAACCACCGCGCGGAGATGGTCTCTCGCGGACTGACATGGGGCGCGGACGAGAAAATCCTTCTGGCCTTGGCCGTCGCCGGTTGGGTCGCGACGAGAGGCAGATCGGAGCAGCTGCAGCGCGCGGCTAACCACGCATTTCTGGTTACCGTCCTCGCGTCCTTGGTGCCTCCGGGGATGAAATCAGTTTTCGATCAGACCCGCCCGGATCGCACGACGGTGCTCGGTCATCTGCATGGGGTCTCGTTTTCCGGCAAGCGCGAGGACGCATTTCCGTCCGGGCACGCTCTCCATATGGGCGCACTGGCATCCGCTGCGGGCGCATTGCCGCCTCTGCCGCGGCGATTGATCCGTACCCTGGCGGTCGGCCTTTCCCTGACGCGGATCGTGGTGCTGGCGCACTGGGCGAGCGACGTGGTCGCGGGCTTCGCGCTCGGTGCCGTCATGGAGCGGCTCGTGCGCCTCTGGACAGGATATCCGATGTCGGCATCGAATGAGCATGACAATGCCAATCCTTGAGGACGTGAAGGAATACGTGCAGCGCGCCACAGGTCTGCGCCGCCCCGGAAAGAAGGAGGCTCCTGACCTGGCGCGGCCAAGAAAGCCTCGCACGGCTCGTTTCAAGGACGACGGCCTCATTCCGAACCATCCGCGCTGGCCTCTCGTCATCTACCGGGGCGCTGTCGATCTCGGCGACGGGCATGATCCGGCGGCCGTCATGGAGGATCTGTTCGAGGCCAACGGCTGGGGCGAAACCTGGCGGGACGGCATCTACGACTACGTCCACTACCACTCTCGCATACACGAGGTGCTCGGCATCGCGCGCGGCAAGGGGCGGGTGCGCTTCGGCGGCAACAAGGGACGGATCTTTACGCTGAAGGCGGGCGACGTCGCGATCTTGCCGGCAGGCACGGGACATCAGTGCCTCTCTGCGGAGAAGGACTTCCTCGTCGTCGGCGCCTATCCGCCCCTCGGCACCTACGACGAGTGCACGGAGGTCGAGGACCGTCCGAAAGCTCTGAAGACGATCCCGAAGGTGCCTGTCCCGCGCAAGGACCCGGTGTACGGCGGGGAGGGGGCGCTTTCCAAGCTATGGAAGAAACCAAAATGAGCGAGTACGTCGTCCGCTTCCTAATAGGTGGCGCCGTCGTGTCCGTCTTCGCGATGCTCGGAGACATGCTGAGGCCGAAGAGCTTCGCCGGCCTGTTCGGAGCCGCGCCCTCGGTCGCGCTCGCCACCCTCGGCATCGCGATCTATCAGCACGGCGAATCCTACGCGGCCGTACAGACCCGTTCGATGATGGCCGGTGCCATCGCGCTCGGCATCTATAGCGTCGTCGTCTGCCAGCTGTTGATCCGGGCGCGCATGCGTGCGCTGCCGGCCTCGCTGCTGTCGATCGTCGTGTGGCTCGCAGCGGCATTCGGCCTGTGGGCGGCCGTGGGAGGTCAGACATGAGCACGCCGATCGAACTATCGTCTTCCTCGCTGCGGGAGGGCCGCTGGTACGAATACCTGGTGCGCTTCGTGCTCGGTGGCGCGGCGACGGTCTTCGCCGGCCTGGTCAGCAGCCGCTTCGGTGCGTCCATCGGCGGGCTATTCCTCGCGCTGCCAGCGATCTTTTGCGCCAGCGCCACCCTCATCGAGAAGCACGAGATCCGCCGAAGGCGGCGAGGGCAACAGGCCGCAGCGCTCGACGCCGCCGGCGCGGCGCTCGGTGCGCTCGGGATGCTGGTTTTCGCCGGAGTGTTCTGGCTTCTAGTCGAACGAAGCGTCGGCGGCGCATTTGCGGGCGCCTCGCTGGCGTGGCTGGCGGTGTCGGTCGCGGCCTGGTTCGTGCGACGCAAGGCGAGGTCATCCCGGAGTTGGCCCGCGCATGAGAAGAGCCGCCCCGTGATACGGCGGGGGCGGCTCTTCTGAGTTCGGTCAGCCGTCAGGCCATGTCGGGCCGAGCAACCGCAGAACCAGGCGGTCAGCGTCCCGCCGTCATCTCTCTTACCGCCTCGACAATCTGCTCCGGATGGTAGGGCTTCTGCAGCATGAGGCTGTTCGATACCGGTCGGGGCGTCACGGGAGGGAAGCCCGTTGCATAGATCACCGGCAACTCCGGATGATGTTGACGGCAGTGTTCGGCGATCTGCCAGCCGTCGATCTTTCCGGGTAGCCTCACATCGGTGACCAGAACGTCGGCCGCCGTCCGGTTGCACCACGCAAGCGCTTCTTCGCCGTCGCAGGCGTGGATGACGTCATAGCCTGCCTCGCGTAACGCATCGACGATGAATTCTCGGATCAGAGGGGCGTCTTCGACGAAAAGGATGCGCACGCGGGAACTCCGATTCACTTTAGGAGTCTGAACCGGCGAAGCTTTAGGCAGTTCCTGCCTACGACTCGGCGCGTGCGGCGCCGACCGTGTCCGCCATCTTCGCGCCGCGCGCGCCGAGCGGTTTCGACGCGCCTGTCGTGGTGTCGCGTGCTGTCTGATGCTCCATCTCGGCGTTGAGTTCGCCGCCGAGCAGGATCACGATGGCGGAGATCCAGAGCCACGTCATGAAACCGATGACGGCGCCAAGCGAGCCGTAGGTCTGGTTGAAGGTGCCGAAGTTGGCGGCGTACCAGGAGAACAGCGCGGACGCCGCGAGCCAAAGCACGGTCGCGACCGTACTGCCCCAGGTGATCCACCGCCACCGCGGGGCCTCGCGGCTGGGCCCGAAGCGGTAGATACAGGCCAGTCCCAGCGCGACCGCGAAGAACAAGGCGGGCCAGACTGCGATCCGGATTAGAAGCTCGATGGCGTGGGACAGCCAGAGGTGCTGCAGGACGACGGGTACCGCGACGACGGCGGCCAAGGCGAGCAGGATGAAGCCGATGGCGGCGAGGGTGAAGGCGAGAGAGATGGCATTCAGCTTGAGGAAGCCGCGCTTCTCCTGCTCCCCGTAGACGATGTTCAGAGTGTCGAAGAGAGACTTCATGGCGGCGTTCGCGCTCCAGAGCGAGATCGCCAGTCCGATCGCGAAGGTGAAACCGAGCGTCCGGTCGCCTTTGGTGGCGACGCGGGTGAGCTGCTCGCGCGCCACGTCGATCGCGCCGCCCGGGACGAAGCCGCCGAGCTCGTCGAGATGCTTGGCGATGCTGCCGGGGTCCGAGAAAATGCCGTAGATGGACACCAGCGCCGCGAGCGCGGGGAAGATCGCGAGAATACTGAAGTAGGTCATCCCGGCGGCAAGCGCGAGGATGCGGTGGTTGCCGATGTTGCCGTAGACCCGCCAGAGGATGTCCTTCCAACCCCGCGCTGGAATGTCCGACGGCGACATCGCGTGCCGGCCGCGGTCTCCGCCTTCGGTGACGAGGCTGGCGGGGGATGCGTGCCGGCTCTGGTCCTCCTTCGGCTCCAGGCCGCCGCCTTCCTTCGGCTCCGCGGGCGCCATGCGGTCCCATACGAACGCTACGGCGAGCAGCCCTAGCGCCGCGGCGATGCTCCAGCCGTCGGCGCTGGCGTGTTTCCGGGGTCGGTTCTGGAGGTCCATTCTCTTCTCCGCGACCACTAACAGCCGTGGCGAAGAAGCAGTTCCTGCAGGCGGTAGGAACCGCGCTCCCCTGTCCAAGGTTGATGCGCATGACCGGAAGAACACTCTACGAAAGCGCCAACGGCGACATCTGGCGGCTGGTCCGTGATCCGAATACCGGAGGCCCGGTCGTCGAGCATCAGCCGAACGCAAACTCAGGGGGACGGACGTCTCTGATCGAGATCGGGCATTTCCTCCGTGCAGAGGGCAACGGACCGCAGCACCAAGCTTTGCTCGCGTTGATCGGCACGCTGGTCGAGGGCTGACGTCCACCTGGGAGGGGGCATGTTCTTTTTCTTCTCCAACCGGCTGGGCTGTCTCGGTTCGCTCGTGGTTTCAGCCATCGTCACCGTCGCGCTACTTTTCCTGTTCGGAGCGCTAAGATTTTAAGGCCAGGCCGCTAAACCAAACGGGCGAGGGCGTGCTGTTGAAGCGAAGCCGCGTTGGCGCGCTTTTAGGCCTCTCCCGGACCGGTGAAGATGGAGGTCGGCGGGATGCGCGGTATCGGGAGGGGGCGCTCGGCGCGCTGCAGGGCCTGACCAGCACGGCCCCCTTTTGCATCGTAACGCTCGGCGAGCTTCAACAGGCGTCGCCTGGTTGAGGGGTCCGCTCTGTCTGCGAGGTCGCGCACGCGCTGTGCCAAATCCTTATAGAATTCCTGCTCCATATCACACGCCTTGGGGCTGCTGCTTTCGGGCAATTCGGCACCGGCGCGCGGCCGCCGTCAAGACTTGATTGCAGGGTCGCATCTCGTGCCGATTCTCCTTGAGACAGGCTGCCCCGTGGGCCTACTCGCCGGTGGCAGTGATATTGACGATGCGGCATCTGACCCGGAAGGTGTGCCCGGATTGCGGGCGGCCACTGAAGCTCGTGCCTGATGAAGAGGGCAAGGGCCGCGACATCTACGTCTGCTACTACTGCGAGCGGGATCCACTGCAAGACCTCGCCGCGCGCAGATGGGTTGAAAGTCCCCTGAAGCCGCCGAACGAATCCTAGCTGGTTCAAAGTCGAGAGACGCGGCAGGCTTGTTCTTTCGTCTGATTTTTGCGCTTGCACTAGAGAATGGATGCGGCGGGGTCGAGGCCGTATGCCATGGCGACTGCAAGCGACACCAGCAGACCGGCGCCGCAAAAGATCAGGATGGTTTTGAGCTCATCGACGTCGACATCCAGGGTGGTGGTTCGCGAGAGCGCTTTTGCCAGTGTACCCAACATCCGAGTCCTCCGAGATCGACAGGATGCTGCACCCTAGGGCATTGTGTCGGCGACGAGTGTGAACTGGCTCTCAAGTCCAAGCGCGCTCGGTCGCGCAACGGCAGAGCTAGGGTTTCGCGTGCGTCGGTCATGAGACTCGTCTAGTCGACCTTATCTTCCTTTGTACCCCGGGCGACGATTTCCAGCGCCCCGTCAGGAAGCGGCCGCTGCAGCTTCAGCGCTTCTTCGGCCGGCGCGGTCATCCAGGTCTCGACCTCTTCGGGCGTCGTCAGGATCACCGGCATCGCCTTCGGATGGACGGCGAAGACTTCGGTGTTCGCGTCTGTCGTCAGGAACGCATAGAGGTCGTTGGTGGTCTCGCCCTCCTTGACCTTCCTGACTGAGGTCCAGTTGGTCCAGATTCCGGCGAAGCACGCGAGGGGGCGGCTCTCGTCCAGCGCGAACCAGATGTCGCCGCCTTCTTCCTTGTTGAACTCACTGAACGAGTTGAACGGCACCACGCAGCGGTGCTCGGGACCCAGCCATCGGGTCCAGTGTTTGCTCTTCACGTTGCGGATGTTGGTGGTCCCGCCGTCGGGCTCCATTCGGAGCAATTCCTTGAAATCGACGGTCTTCCCTTTGGCTTGGAGTTTTTCCGCGCGCTTCTTGGTCGCGTCCATCAGTGCCTTCGATGACGACGGCATGCCCCAGCGCGCTGTCGCAAGCTCGCGGCCGCCGGCACCGGTCCGGACGATCGGCGCCTCGTAGTCCGGAAAGACCCCGGGCATCGGGGCGAGATTGCCAACGTAGCGGTTGACGACGCGAAACAGCGCGCTGATAGCCGCCTGGTTCGTGGTGATCGAATAAAGGTTGCACAAGGTCAGGTCTCCGAATCCGGGTGCCGGGCCCGCTGAGCCAGCTGCAGCAGGGTGGCGGCCGGGCGCTTGCCGGCTCTTGCGCACTTCCGGCACCGTAGTCTGCTGGCCAGGTCGTGCACGAACGTCGTCGATGGGTGGGTGAGGGCAGCGAGGTCGACGTCGCGAGCAGCCTTGCAGCGCGAACACTCGATCTCGAGCCAGCTATAGCCGCCATTTATGGCCTGGTCGATCGTCGGAGACGGGTCGATTGGCTCTCCGTCCGACCACATGCGTTCGTTCCAGCTTTCGCAAAGCAACTTGTCGGCTGTCCGGATCAGGGCCCCGCCTTTGGCTCGTGCCTCGGCGGACTGCCCCGCGAGAATGGTGGTCATGGCCCGCGCGCGGCCGAGCTCCTTTTGCAGCGCCTTGCGGTCACCTCCGGAGAGGGGCGTCGGGTGATGCTTTGGCGCCATCGCCGGCGCCTACTCGAATTGCGGCCAGCAGCCGTCCTCTTCATAACGGCCCGTTCGGACTTGGCAGGTGTTGTCGAGCAGCTTCTGGCCCACGTTCTTCCACCGCGCGTCACGCCCGTACAGGCGAGCGGCATCGGCCTTTTGGATCTCGACGACCCTGCTGCAGCGCCGGCAGCTTACCCGGAGGATATGCTGAGGGAGCTGGGACAACCGCAGCGCGGGTAGGGACGGACCAGGCCTGGACTCGGCTCGGGGATCGTCCAGGAGCGCTTGCCAGTATTCCGCCGGCAGATCGTCATTCGGCCCGAGTACAGGCGTTGGCGGCGCGTTTCTGCCGACGTGAGAAGCCATCTTTTCCATCTGCTTGGGGCGCGGCATGCGCCAGCCCGCGGGTCGGTCGGTCATGAGCGATTAGAACATATCAGGAACGAAAGAGTCGATCCCCGCCCGAAAAAAATGATCATGTGGGCTGACAACGGGAGTCGGAACCAGCGCTGTCCGATCGTCTTGAATCGAGTCCCGACTGGAGTGTTGCGTAACCATGGCTCCCCGCGCGAATTGGAAGGGCTTCTTGAGGCTCTCGCTCGTCACCTGTCCTGTGGCGCTCTATCCGGCTACCTCCGAGAGCGAGAAGATCTCGTTCAACCAACTCAACCGGACAACCGGCCACCGCATCAAATATCTGAAGGTCGATGCGGACACCGGCGACGAGGTGCCGAACGAGGACATCGTCAAGGGCTACGAGGTCGAGAAGGGGCAGTTCATCGAGGTCACCAAGGAGGAGCTCGAGGAGGTCGCGCTGGAGTCCACGCGGACGATCGAGATCGATGAGTTCGTCGACAGGAGCGACATCGATCCGCGCTACCTGATCCGTCCGTACTACCTGCGGCCCGACGGCAAGGTTGGGCACGACGCCTTTGCCGTGATCCGCGAGACCATCCGCGAGATGGACAAGGTCGCGATCGGGCGGGTCGTGCTGACGAGCCGCGAGCACATCATCGCGCTCGAAGCGCGCGACAAGGGCCTGATCGGCACGTTGCTGCGGTATCCCTACGAGGTGCGAGATCCCGCCGAATATTTCGACGACATCCAGGATGTCAAAGTCACGAAAGACATGCTCGACCTGGCCAAGCACATCGTCAATCAGAAGGCGGGCAGCTTCGAGCCGGACAAATTCGAGGACCATTACGAGACCGCCCTCGTTGACCTCATCAACCAGAAGCGCGCCGGCAAGGTTATTCGGCCTAAGGAGCGGCCGAAGGGCGAGAACGTTGTCGATCTGATGGACGCGCTACGGAAAAGCGTAGGCGGGGCAGCCAAGGAGGTCGCCGCACAAAAAAAGCCCGCCAAGGCAAAGAAGGCGACAGCCGGCCAGAAGGAAATGCTGATGTCGATCGCCGGCAAGAGGCCGGCGAAGGAAGCGGCGTCGAAGAAACCGCCGGGAAGGTCGCAGCGGAAGTCCGCTTAGCGTCAGGAACCGAGGGTCTTTGGCGCGGGTTATCCGCTGCGGAAGGCAAGGGAGATCGGCATGGACCCGAACGAAACGGCGGCGATGACCGAGGCTTCCGGCCTCGTGGATCCCGAGCGCGCCACGCTGACCAGCACAAGACCGTCATCAGGACCGAACGGGAGCGCTCACCCGCTTGGCATGCCCTCGCAGGAGAACATGGAGCGGTGGGCCGAGAAGTTGCGCGAGGTGACCGTCAAGGCGCCCTTGCGATCGCTTTTCGCCGCGTTCGTGCTGGGGCTCTGGGTGGCGCGCCGGCGTTAGCCGCGACAGCAAATGCCGCGAAAGCTGAAGACATTCCAGACCTCGTTGGGGTTCTACGACCTCGCGATCGCGGCACCGTCGATGAAGGCGGCTCTCGAGGCCTGGGGAGCCGGCAGCAATCTTTTCCATCAGGGCTTCGCCACGGAAACCCACGATCCCGCGGTGATCGCCGCGGCGATGGCAAGGCCCGGCGTCGTGCTCAAGCGCCCGGCCGGATCCAACAGGCGGTTCGCCGAGCAATCGGATCTGCCGACCGATCTTGGGGTGGAAAACGGCGCCCGAAAAAAGGCTACCTCGCCGAATAAGCGGCTCTCGCCCAGGATCAGCGACGAGAATGCGCGCAGCGCCGCCGCGGAGTTCGAGCGCGAAGAAAAGCGCCGCGACGCTGAGCGCCGAAGGGAAGAAGCGACACGCGAGAAGGAACGCGCCAAGCGGGAGCGCGCGGTGGCGAAGGCTCGAGCAGCGCTGGACGAGGCGCAGCGGAAGCACTGCGCGGTCCCTCGAAGCAGAGCGCGGCGAGATCGAGAAGCGGATCGAGGACGAAGACACCCGCTGGCAGCGCGAGAAGCAAAAGCTGTCCGAAGCGCTTCGTGTAGCGCGGGATTGATCGGGTCACGATAGCCCTTGATCGAGCGATCGTGCCGCCGAGCCGGACAAAAGCGCCAGAAACGGCACGGTCCATGCCGCCGAGACGTGGCTGAGCAGCACCATTCCAAGAACGGCCTGAGTGAACATCACGCAGACCTCCGCCACGCGGCGGCCCAAGGCCGCCGCAGCCGCATGGTGGCGCCGCCCGGGCGGGGCGGATCGTGGTCCTCGCCGTCGAGGCGCCGCAGCGCCGAGAGGATTTCGGTGAGCCTGATGGCGTGTCCCATGCCGGGGATCTCGCGCAGCGCGGGACAGGATTCGACGGCGTACATGTCGGACGCCCAGGACGACAGGATGACGCGTTTTTCCGAAGCCGAGAGGGTCTCGTCGTTCAGCACGTCGTCCGGAGACGCATAGTGCGCGGCGGGATGGAAGAGGGGATTGAGATCGCCGGAATTCGTTCTGACATTGGTCATCGTCGGCCTCCCTTACACTCCTTTCAATGGGGAGGTGTGATGGACGGCGGGCGCGAACCCGCCGTCGCTGGACTTCGATCCGGAAGCGGTCAGGCCGCCTTCTTCTGCTCGATCTGCGTCGGAGAAGGCGCGCCCGCGATCTGGATCCTTCGCGGCTTCATGGCCTCGGGCACCTCGCGGACCAGGTCGATGATCAGCAGCCCGTCCTGGAAAGAGGCCTGCTTCACTTGGACATAGTCGGAGAGGTTGAAGACGCGCCGGAACGGCCGCGCGGCGATGCCCTGATACAGGAATTCGCCGGCCGCCCTGTCGGGCTTCCTTGCCTCGATCGTCAGCGAGTTCTGCTCGGCGGTGACCGTGATGTCACCGAAGGATCGGCTGCACCACTACTGTCTTGACAGGTTCTTCGCGCCGAATATTTTTTGCTGCGGGGAGCTCGCTTCCCCGTTTCTCGAACCGCAAAGGACAGGAAGACCGTCAGGAGAGGCGACGATGCTCGACGAAGATTTTGCCCGTATCCGTGCGCACCGCAACAACATCCACCGCTATCGCAGCCTGCTACTGCCTCGCTCGAGGCGCTGACTTCCGAAACCTTCCCCATCGCATTTGTCCCGCCTCAAAGGCCGAGCGCGGGGGTGGCGTCATGACCGATGTCAGGGACCTGCTGATCCGCGGCAGCGAGAATGTGATCGACCACTATCGATTGCTGCTGGCGAGCGCGAAGACGAAGCGGGAGCGCCAGCTCTACCTGAGCCGGATCGAGCGCGAGGAACGGCTTCTGGGTCAGCTCCCGGGTGGGTTGCCGAACAGGGTGGCGGCGTGACTTCTCCGGACGGCGAGGATCGATTTGAGGGGTTCGACGTCGTGCTGAAGCGGCGCGGGCGGAGCCGATGGAAGTGGGCCGTTTGCACCGCCGCGGGCGAAGTCGTCATGTCCGGCCCGGAGTGCAGTCGCGCAGGCGCGAGGTACAAGGCCGAGCGCGCTCTCTTTCTTCTGCTTTGCGCAAGCGCGTCGCGGGCGGCTTCCGGAGGAGAGTGGCGGGCAACCGGCTAGGAACCTTGGTTGTCGTCAGTCGGTTGTCGGGCTCTCGACCCTCGGAGACCGATTCCGATGCCTGACTATCCGAAGCCGCCTTACCCCAGTCAGAAGCAGCCGATGCCCGGCTCGACCGCGCAAATGGATCCACGCCCCGATCACGGAGAGGCCAGCTACAAGGGGGCGGGCCGCCTGAAAGGCAAGCGGGCGATCATCACCGGTGGCGACAGCGGAATAGGGCGAGCCGTGGCCATCGCCTTCGCCCGCGAGGGAGCCGACGTCCTGATTGCCTATCTCGAGGAGCACGACGACGCCAAGGAAGTTGCGGCCCTCGTCGAGGCGGAGGGGCGCAAGGTTGTTCTGGTCGAGGGCGACCTGAGGTCCGCGGACCACTGCAGGAAGGTCGTCGATCGGGCGGTCCGGGATCTCGGCGGCGTCGACATCCTCGTCAACAATGCCGCGCATCAGGCGACCTTCAAGGATCTTGCCGACATCAGCGACGAGGAATGGCGAATGACCTTCGATGTGAACATCCACGCCATGTTCTTCCTTGCGAAGGCCGCCGTGCCGCACATGGAGCCGGGCGGCGCGATCATCAATACGGCTTCCGTGAACTCGGACATGCCGAACCCCACGCTCCTGGCCTATGCGACGACCAAGGGCGCTATCCAGAACTTCACAGGCGGGCTGGCCCAGATGCTGGCGGAGAAGGGCATCCGCGTGAACGCCGTGGCGCCCGGGCCGATCTGGACTCCGCTGATCCCATCGACCATGCCCGAGGATACCGTGAAGAATTTCGGCAAGCAGGTGCCGATGAAGCGGGCCGGGCAGCCGGCCGAGCTGGCGACGGCCTACGTGATGCTCGCCGATCCGCTTTCAAGTTACACCTCCGGTACAACGGTCGCGGTAACCGGAGGGAAGCCCTTCATCTGATGCCGGGCCTGCAGCATCCAGTCACGCCCGATGGGCGCTATTTCGTAGTCCGCGGTCGGCTCTGGCGGATGAGCGATCCCGACCTTGCTGCCCAAGACAAGGAGCGGCTGGTGAAACAGCTGATGGATGCGCGGCGAGCCGTGAAAGACGCCAGGACGGCTAGAGATCTAGACGCAGAGACCGTCGCCCATCGCCTCGTCGACGAAGCGAAGCGCCGGCTGGGAGAGCGGGGACCGGTGTGGTGGAAGGATGGCGCGCCCGACTTCACCCGACACGCGGTCAAAAACACGCCCTATGCCGACTGGTACGCGGGGCTCAGGCGGCGGCCTTCAGTGAAACGAGACGCTTGCGGAGAAATGCGAGCACCATGATCTCGACGGAAGTGAGCTTGGCGTACTGGCGCTTGAACTTCTGCGCTATCTTGGCTTCGATCATCTTCACGAGGTCACCGGACATGTAGGCGTCCAGAACCTCGGGATGCACGTAGCACTTGCGGCAGATGGCCGGCGTGTTGCCGAGTTGCTTCGAGACGCTCTCGATCGCGGCGACGACGTTGCGCTTTGCCTCGGCCTGGCTGTCGTATTTCTTGAACTCGGACAGCGCCAGCGCCGCCAGCACGGTCCCGGCCCAGGTGCGGAAATCCTTGGCGCTGAAGTCCTCGCCCGTAACGTCTTTGATGTAAGCGTTGACGTCGCCGGACCTCAGCGAACAGCAGCGGACTTTGGTGCGCCTAATCGTCAACGACGGGAAGAAGCCTGAAGAAGCGGCCGAGCTCGCCGGATATCACCCCAAGCCGGTTTATAAGACAATGCGACTGCCAGCGGTCGCGGCTGCGATCTCGGAATCGATACAGCTTGATCTCGCGGTGGTCGGCGCCCCGCTTGCTTATCGAGTGGCCAAGTCGCTTCTCCAGGACACAAGCATTAGCGCCCGTGTCCGAGCTGATCTGTCGATCAAAGTTCTAGACCGGGCAGGGCACATTGCTCCTACCCGGAAGGAGACGTCGTTACAGCAGAAAGCGCTGTCTGAGATGTCTCGAGATGAGCTCGCTGCCTTCATCGAGCGCAACCAAGCTGAGATCGACAAGGTGGAGGGTGAACTGGCCTCTCGTGCGAAGGACGTTTCGTATCTGGGGTGATGCTCGAGACCCTCCGGTTTGAGCGCCAGCCATTTGGTCCAATTTTCTACAGTTGCGCCTCCAAGGCTGCCTTATCGATAATCGATCGAACACGTACGATCTTGTTGTTGTCGAACTGGTAGAAGACGTTCTCGTGGAATGAAACGCGCCTGCCATTCACTGGCAAGCCGAGAAAGACGCCTGTTGGAGAGCAATCGAACCGGAGCCGACTTCCCAGATAGGGATACTCGCTAATCATCATTTCCACGTTGAAGCGAAGGTCGGGAATTGCCGCGTAATCCCGTTTCAGCATTTCACGATACCCGGACAGGCCAAGGGGATTGTCGTTATGGATAACGTCGTCGGCGACGAACGTGCCCAAGCGCAACCAAGCTTGCTCATTCAGGCAGTCGATATAGTCGCGATAAATATGCTTTAGGTCCATTACTGAACAACCTTTGGCATCACCACAACGATGTCGCCAGTCATCCTAAGAGGTAGACTCGCCTAACTGGCGCCGCGTGCGGAGCCGCCTGGCCTGACATCTCTGCCTGTTCGAGCTCGTCGGCCTGCGCATGGTATTGCTCGGCAAGGGACCCGGGATGCCGACATGTCGCTGATGGTGTTGGAGAGCCGTCCGCCCGAAAAGCTTGCTCCCTCAATCTGTCTGATTGTTTGCTCAAGAATGAGTTCCTACCCAATGAACGAAGAACGCTTCGTGAGCGATTTTCGTTCCTGCCTGCAGGCTAACTTTCTGGGCACTTCTCATCCAGCGCACAAATGTTAAGGATCGGGCCTCCGCCGTTCTGGACAGAACAGCGCTTCAGCGAGGACGCAGGGAGAAAGGGAGGCATGCCAAGCTATCGGGTTTATGAGGTCGATGCGGAGGGCACAAGTGTTGGATGGCGCAGAAGCCCGCGACCGTTGACATCGAGCTTAATCCGGAACCAAACCGATCGAGAACATTTCTCGGGCGCCAACAGCTACCGAATAAGCCCCATCCAAATTCGTATAGTAGTATGAGTTCCTAGACGGAGGCGGGAACGACCACCATGCCCACAGCAGCGAGCACGATATCACTGCCCCAGCAGCAACAATGGCGAACCTACCCAACCGACTCTGCGCGGTTTGCCAAAGTGCCATCTTCGTCGTCGCGCGGGTTGTCACCTAGATCGCGCCTAGCTTCACGCAGATCGCGTGTAAAATCATGAAAGCAGGAAGAGCGAAGAAAAACCACACTATGGCCTTGTCCGCATCCCGATGTGGCGCAAACTCGCGGTTTGCATCTGTTTCTGTGGCATGACGGACGATGACCGAATGGGCTCGGCTTCGACGAGGGCGTCGGGCCACTTGCGTCATAAGCTGCTTCACGGCGGTTTCCTGCTCGCTCGTGACTTGGTGGCGCGTGGCCATTACGTTTAATCCTCTATCTCCAAGGCAACTTCACCGCCCTGCTGTTGCGCCGCGAGAGACCCACACCAGTTAGCTAGCTCGATGCCTTTACGGGCTGGACTTCTTTGGCTTGGGGGCGGGTGCTGCGGCTTCCTGCTGCTTCTTCAATTCAGCAACCTAGCCAACTCGGCACGCTTCGCATCGGCCTCATCCTCTTTGACGAGGAGATAGCCCTTTTCCGCCATGCAACCCTGGCCGACAGTGTCAGCGGCGTTAGTTCGCTCTTGGGCTGCTATAGCTCCCGCCAAGCCTTCACCCGCAACGGCTACAACTGGGTAGAACGGTTCTCTGTCATTGCGGGCGCCTTCAACATCCCGGGTCAGGCAATCGTCGATGGTGAGGTGGTCGTTATCCATGAGGAGCGCACCAACTTCTCCGAGCTGCAGGCCGATCTAGCCCGTCCTATTCGTGAGAGTGCGGCTTTTGGGCCCGATTGATGCGGCCGCACATCTTGTCTGACGAGGCGCACAGGATTGCCTTCGGCTTTTCGCCGCCTGACGA
>NZ_JASAUS010000141.1:0-20470 GCF_029953005.1 Bradyrhizobium sp. Mp27
TGCCGAAAGTCATCGCCGGTGTAAAGTTCATCGACGGAATCGAAGTCATTCCGAACACTGAAAGCCACGCCGCCTGATCAGGCCGCGTCACCCAAAATCAGCCATAGCTCCCGGCGCAAGCTCACCGGGGGCGACCAGCATGTTGGAGTTGCCGATCAGAAGCATGATCAGCAATTGATACTTCACCGCGTCGACCGGCTCGACGCCGCGAGAATCTGACCGTCATCATCCCGGCAAGGAAACGAGGCCGATCGCCGCGATGCTATTCATGATCGGCATGAAGCCGCTTCTCAATGCCTCCCGAATGCGGGGACGCCCATGCAGCCGGTTACGCAATACACAAAAAGCGCGGCCCGGCAATTCGATCAGTAAATTGCTACACAATCAAATCGTGAGTCGCATGGAGATCGGCGTGCCATGAGTGTTCGTGGTGCGCATCTGAAATATCAATCCCGTCAGCATCCTGGACCGACTCCGGCCCCTCGTGCGCAACAGCATGCTGACCATCTCCATAGGATTTTCCATTTCCGTGGCTCAGTTGCTGAAGGTCATACATGCCTGAAGACGTATTGTCGGCGCCACTCTTAAAATGAAAGGAATCGCCAAGGTCGGTGCCAACCGCTGATTTGGCCTGATCTGCGTTGTCGGAAGAAGGCCCGCCCTTTCCTTCAGTCTTAATCTTCAATGCCGAATGTGCGTCGTTGGCAGAATTTACGGACGCCATTGGTATATCCTGCTCCGGCTTGCCAGTATCTAGATCACCTGCCTGTGGATGCTGTGCGTGTTGCTTGCCGGCCGCGGAACCGTCTTCAAAAGTCTGCAAATCGCCGTGCGCTTGTCCGCGATTCGAATCTTCTCCCGGGGCCTCATGCTTGGCATGCCCCTTGGCGGCTACGGAGCCGTTGTCGGACTCATGCACTGCTTTCTGAGAGTGACCGTGATTTGAACCGTCTCCCAGGGCCTCATGCTTGGCATGCCCCTTTGCGGCCACGGAGCCGTTGTCGGACTCTTGGGGTGACTTCTGAGATTGACCATGATTTGAACCGTGTTCCGAGGCCTCATGCTTGGCGTGCCCCTTGGCAGCTCCGGAGCCGTTGTCGGACTCATGCAAGGCTTTCTGCGATTGACCGTGATTTAAACCGTCTCCCGCGGCCTCATCCTTGGCGTGCCCCTTGGCAGCGCCGGAGCTGTGGTCGAACTTATGTAGGGTCTTCTGCGATTGACCGTGATTTAAATCGTCTCCCGGGGCCTCCCGCTTAGCGGCTTCGGAGCTGTTGTCGGAAGCGCGCAAATCGGATTGCGATCGACCATGATTTGACCCGTTATCCCGGCCTGTCTGCGTTAGGTCACGCTGCGCGGCTTCGTTCGCGGCCGCCGCAACAACATCAACGGTCCCGGAACCTGGGGGAATAGGAGTTTCTCGGTGACTGCCGCCATCCTCCGCTTGGGTATTGCCGACATAAAGCTCGCTGCCGTCTGTGGCGATTGTATCGCCTTGGGCGAACTCGAATGCGAACGCCCCATCGTACACGGCTGTGCCGCCGAAATTTGCCAAGCCGGGAAGTACGGATGCCAGTCCGTTGGCGTCGCTTGCGGTAGATGAAGTGACGATGTCATCGCCGAAATCGAACGCTTGCACGGCGTGGTTGGCACCATCGAGCTCGTAGATCAAGGCGGCGAAAGCTGCAACCATGAAGATGCTGTAGCTGCTCGAACCCGGCCTCGGCGCGTTCAGTGCTGCCTGCACAAATTGGCTCGCGGCAATCTCGGCCACGGGGTCGACGAGTTTGCCGGTCGGCGATGACGTCCCGGTTGCGGCGCCGGCGCGGTCCTTGCTCGCGCCTCTGGCCGGGGTGCCACCTGATACTGCTTCCTTGCGGCTAATTTTAATGGTGACGACTTCCGCGCAGCCGTTTGCGGCCATGACCGTGAAACTTTCGGTTGCGGCGTGACCGGGCGAATCGTCCAACGCTGCCCAGATCGCAGCTGCCAGGATACTCATCGCGCCATAACGGCGCGACAGTGCCAGCGCGGCGAGCTCCGTCCGGCTGTGGATTCCGAGCTTCTGTCGCGCGTGGTCGATGTGAATCCTGACGATCTCCAGAGAGACACCGAGGACCCGAGCAATTTCACTGTCCGACAAACCTTCGGCGACGAGATCCATGATCGTCCGCTCGTTGACGGTCAAAACCGCCAGAACGTTATTGCCGAACGATGCGATTCCATTAGCTTCGTGACCGACCCTCGCCAGGTCTGACCCTGGTTTTTCCAGCCTCAGGGACTGGACCAGCGCTTCTGGTTGGGCGTTCATCGAAATCGCGCCGCAAGCACCGGTCGCCAGTGCCCTGGCAAGATCGCCGCAGGCGACAGTAGCAGTGAAGAACACCAGCCGGGAGGAAAGGGCTTCGTCATCCACGACGGCGAGAATGTCGGAGGCGGTTACATCGGTGAATCCGTCCTCCAGTAACACCACATCGGGCGTCAAACGGCGAATGGCCGCAAGGCAACTAGCTCCATCAAGACAGCACGCAACCACTTCGAAATCGGGCTGCGCTCCGAGCAGCGATGCAAAACCCTGCAGAACAATGGGACGTCGATCTGCTATCACAAGTCGAACGCGACGCATGGGCTTCCTTCGCTCGGCCTCGCAATACAACATGAGAAGCGGCGGTGTAACTCCGCTCGGTCGATTGCGTTCCAAATTGTCATAATGAATTCGTGCGGATGCTTCTGACGATGAGTCAATTAGTTCGTCGGGATAGCTGCATATGGCTCGCCCTCTTACGTCGCGCGCACGTCAGAGGTCGTGCCGCTCCAAGTGCGCAGGGAGAGCAGGACTCTCTCCGATGTCGCTATTGCGCGAAAACTGCAGAAAAACAGGATCCCAGTCGACGACCCTTCACCGGCGCAAATCGATCTCGACTGCAATCCGGACGAGGTCGGAGTGATTTTTAGCGCCGAGCTTGGACTTCAGCATGGAGGTCGTGTTGGCAACGGTTTTATAGGAGATGCCGAGTTCGGACGCGACTTCTGAGATGCGGTCGCCACGACCCAAAAGCCTCAGGATCTCTAGTTCGCGTGGGCTCATCTGCGTCAAAGGGCTGGCCTTGATCGCCGCGCCCGCGAAGGTCGTCGCTTCCGTCAGACGCGGTGAGACGAAGCGCTCCCCGGCTGCAACCTTCCGGATGGCCTTGGCCAGGAGCCGAGGATCATCGCTCTTCGAGACATATCCCTGAATGCCCATCTCCACAGCGCGCACCACGAACGCCGGATCCTCACTCACGCTGAGCATGACTATTTTGGCGGCCGGATCATCCCTGCGGATTCGCCGGGTCAATTCGAAGCCGGTAAGATCGGGGAGGCTCACGTCAACCACGGTGACGTCGGGATGCTTCTGCAAGTACGCACGGTGGCCGTCCTTTGCATCGGAAGCCTCCAGGATCTCGACGGAAGGGTCCGACGTGAACAAAGCCCGGCAGCCGGTCACGACAACGGGATGGTCGTCGACGATCAATACCCTCATGTTGATCTGGTCCTCATTAGCACGCTGTCGCTTCCTCCAGTTGTGGAGAACGTCGCGAGCACTGTATGGTTCAAATATCTGAGCGGGACGTCGGGCGAACCTACCGAAGGAGCACGAATTGCGGAAGATCTGTAATGTTCTTTCCTTTCGGCAGAGCCTGCTGCTTCCGATCACTTTGATGATCCTCAGCGCCCAGGAATCGGGGCACGCACGCGCCGTCGCGAGAGCCCTAAATGGAGCCCTTGAAGCTTCGCGCAATCCGGAGCAGACGCTGGACGCCTTTGGCAACGGGCTCGGGAAGCGAAACTCGAGGGCGACAATCTGCTGATCGAGATCGCGGATGATGTGCGCAAGACCCCCGGTATGAAATTCTGCCGCGGGTTGACCGGCATGTCCGAGCCTGTTCGGGCGCTCGACGGCAAGCTCCAATTTGCATGCGAAGACGAGCGCACCATCGTGCGCTGCACTCTGCCGATCGGTCACAAAGCAGACGTTCGCGGGACCTAAACGGGAGCAGAACCGGCGGTTCATACACCATTCAAGTCTCGGGGCCTAACGAGACCTGCCACCGGGGACAACTGTGAGGTGGACCATGTCGGGCTGGATGCATGCCGCGAGCGCCGCTTGGAGGACTTGCTGTCGCTCTATGCAGATCAGGCTACGCTTGATTGCTGCAGCGGAGAACGGTTCGTCGGCAGGCCGGCCTGCTTTGCTATTGGCCGGCCAAGCTACGCGGCGCAATTGAGGCCGCATTCGAACTGGACGAAGTCCATCGGGAGCCGGAATGCGTTCGGCTCGACTACCGAGATTATAACGGCAGCGCTGTGAGTACGAAATTCTGGTTCGACGCCGAAGGCAGTATCACCAGAACGCTTTGCGTACCTCTCCCCGGTGCGAGATCGAGGGCGGCCTAGCGATAGGGGACGAAGACAAGCGCACGATCGGGAAAAAGCGGCAATATTCTATCCTTGCTCAGGAACTTCAGCGCCGTGGTGAGGTTTTCGCTGCGTCGCATCTAGCGGCAAGGAGAACATGATGAAAAAATTGTTGCTGATGTCTGCGGCTGCCGCGCTGATCTCGACGGGCGCGATGGCACAGTCCACGGTCGTCACCACCACCACCGGCGCCGGCCACGCCGCCGCGGTGCAGATCGAGCCGGAATACCGCACTAAGATCCGGACCTACGTGACCGAACACAAGGTCCGTCCGGTGGAGACCCGCGAGAAGATCGTGATCGGCCAGCCGGTGCCGCGCGAGGTCGAGCTCGAGGCCGTCCCCGCCGACTGGGGTCCCTCGCTCACCAAGTATCGTTACGTCTACTCGGGCGAACGCGTGATGCTGGTCGATCCATCGACGCGCACGGTCGTCCAGGAGATCGACTGAGTCCTTCGAGGCGGGTCGCCCAAAAGGCGTCCCGCCTCGACGTCAATCCGGCCCCGCCGATACCCCATTCCTTCCTTGCGAGCGGCCGTCCATGCCCCCATCGGTCGATACTTCGTCTTTGTCGGCGCGCTGCTGTTGGCGCTGCTCTTCGCCGCCGACCGCTATCTGCCGGCTCCCGTCGAGCACGCGGCGGCGGCCGATCCTGACAGGACCATCATCCGGATCGCCTCGGCAAGAAGCCTTCCGGAGAAGATCATCTTTGACACGCGTCCGCGCACGGATGTTCCGATGATCGCGCAGGTCCATCCGGCCCGTGAAGAACCGTATCCGGTGCGCGAAGCCATGGCCTCCATGCCTGCAGCGCCTACCGTCGAGATCAAGAAAGACCCGCCAACACGCCTCTCCGCAGCGTCCCGCCCGCATCCGAAGCGCTCGGCAAAGCCGTCGAAGAGAGCGGCCGAGCGGCAGCTTGCCTTCGAGCGACACGACTCATTCACCGGTGGATGGTGGTGAGCCGGAAGGAAAAGGCCGCGCCTTGCAGAGCGCGGCCTCCATCGCGTCCGATCGACCGGTCACCAGTGGTGGTGGCGATGCCAGCGATGACGTACGACCGGATAGGAGCCGCGATAATAGGCGTAGGCGGGACGAACGACCCGGCGATAGCGATAGCCGTAGGAGACGGCGCCGTGTAGTAGGTGGTAGTGTAGCCGCCGCCCCAGCGATAAGGCTCGTCATAGCCATAGTCGTAGGTGTGTGGGCCGCCGTAATAGCCCGCGCCGTAGTAGCCGGGGCTGCCGTAATAGTCGTAGCCGGGTCCCCGGCCGTACGCCGAGGACGCAATCCCGCCGATCACGGCACCCGCAACCAGGCCGCCGGCGATACCCGGCCCCCAGCCGCCCCAACCACCTCGCCAGTGAGCTTCGGCAGGAGATGTCGTGGCCACCGACGCCAGACCGAGGGCGCCGACCATCAGCGCCGACATTGCAATATTCTTCATCGGAACTCCTTTTAGATTGCGGATGCCCCGCCGATAACGGGAAAAATAGGCAATGGTTGCTGACCCGGCGACGAGGGCAATCGGAGCACCGCGCCGGGACAGCGTCGCTCGAAGCACCAAGCCTGGAGCAGCAACGGTCATTGCAGCGGAGTCAGGACCGGAATGCTGCGGCGCGAGAGAGGGACTACCGACGTGGCGAGGTTAACAATGTTGAATTCGCCGACGGACTTTTCTGCGCTAGGCTTCGCTCTCGCCTTTCTCGGGGGTCCGATGTTCGATCCGGCCACGACCGCGCTTCTGCGCGCCGTCCTCGACGATGTCTGCGCAGACATCTCGCGCTTCGAAACCGGCGCTCGCGCGCACGTCGCTTCCAGGATTCTGCAAGCCGTCGCCGAGGGCAACGTCGCGCTGGAAAACCTGAAGAAGGTCGGTCGCGAGGCTTCGCGACGCGCCGACGATGTGGCGCTGATCAGGGGCAGGGCGTGAACTTCCAGGTCACGGTTCTCAAGATCCTGGTGAGCTATCCCGACGGCTTCGCCGTCATGGCGGACCTCAAGCGCGACATGGCCATCCTGGCCACCAGCGGGCGCGACTGGACCGAACGGACCAAGCGCCTCGCCGCACGCGTCCCCGATCTCGACATTTTCTCGCAGGCGCTGGTCGAGCGCCTGAACGGCGGATGGCGGATCACCGAGAACGGCCGGACGGTCCTCGACTTCATGGAAGCCAGGTCTTCCGAGCCGCAAGTGGAACGGGCCGACGCTCCCGTCGAGCGCCTCGCAGCCGTAGAGCCCGCGCCGCGACTTCTCGCCTCCACAAGGGCTGCCCGAAGCCGGCGCCTGCAGCGCCGCCGGGCGGCGCGCGAACGAGCACGGGCGAAGGCGTCCTGATACGTCCTTCGCCCACGATCGGGAAAAACCGGAAACTTTCGCAAGCGCGCCGAGTTGGCACCGACTGGTTGCGGCCCCGGAGCGCGTAGATGGTCGACGATGTCGTGTTGAAGATGGCCGCGGAGACCGCATGGACGGTGTACCGATTGAGGCGCCCCGATATCAATTCGCGAGATGACCGACGCTGTCTGCTGCAGCGTCACCTGCAGAGGAGATGGGAAGAGCGACGGAGCGATTCCGAAGAGCTCGCAAGCTTGGGGATAGCCTATCTCGACCGGCTTCCCGACGAAGAATGCTGAGGGACATGAAGATGTTCGTCGCGCGGGTGGCCTGCGGAAGCACACAGCCCGGTTGGACGCTGCTCGCGATTTCCTTCCTGCTTTCGGCCGTTGTGGTGGTGATCATGCGCTTCGTTCTGGGAGCCTAGCCGATGCGGATCGCACAGCTTGCTCCCTTGGCCGAGAGCGTCCCACCGAGACTTTACGGTGGGACGGAGCGCGTGATTGCTTGGCTGGTGGATGAGCTCGTCGAGCTCGGACACGACGTCACCTTGTTCGCAAGCGGCGATTCGAGGACGAAGGCAAAGCTCTACCCAGTGTGGCCACGTGCTCTGCGATTGGGACGGATGGGCGTGGATCCCAACGCCGCCTGTGCGATGCTGGTCGAAGCTATCGCTGAACACGCTGCCGGCTTCGACCTGATCCACTCTCACGTCGACTGGCTGCCCCTTCCCGTGCTGAGCCGGACGGATGTCCCGTATCTCACGACGATGCATGGCCGCCTCGACCTTCCCGGGCTCCCCGACGTCATCGGAGCCTTTCCGAAAGCCCCTTTCGTCTCGATCTCCGACAACCAGCGCCGGCCGCTTCTGGAGGCGAACTGGATCGATACGATCCAGCACGGTCTGCCGAAGGATCTCTTTCGGCCGTCCTATGAGCCTGGTTCGTACCTGGCCTTTCTTGGGCGGCTGACGGTCGACAAGGGCCCCGAAGACGCGATGCGCATCGCACGTGCTGCCGGGATGCCGCTGCGGATCGCCGCCAAGATACCGCGCGCGGAGACGGCTTACTTCAAGAAGAAGCTCGAACCGAACATCGACGGCGAGAAAATCGAGCTCGTCGGCAAAGCCGACGAGGCGCGGAAGCAACCGTTTCTTGCCGGCGCCGCGCGCCCTGCTGTTTCCGATCGACTGGCCCGAGCCGTTCGGCCTCGTCATGATCGAGGCGATGGCCTGCGGGACGCCCGTCATCGCTTACCGCTCCGGCTCGGTGCCGGAAGTGGTGGAGGACGGCGTCACCGGCTTCGTCGTCGAGAACGCCGCGGAGGCGATCGAGGCTGTGAACGATCTCGGCCGTCTCGACAGAAGAGCCGTCCGCGCCCGGTTCGAGAAGCGCTTCGTCGCGAGCCGGATGGCGCGGGAGTGCGAAAGCCGGTACGAGTTGATCGCGCGCGTGACGCCGTCTCGAAGGTAGGCGCGCTCCGATGAGGAGGGCGGGCTCCGCAGGCTCCAAAGACGTCTTCTGAATTCGCTCGTCGTGAATCCTTCACTGAACTCCCAGAGTCGAGCGCTGCATCGGGAACAAGCGGAACCTCCTCGCGTTGTGGAGCGCGGCATCCGACCGGACGCCGACGTCGCTGGAGGAGATAGAAGATGAAAAGCGTTCTTGCCGTCGCCCTGCTTGGCGCTGCCGTGATCGGTGGCGCTGCGTTCGCGCAATCCACGCAGCCGGCCGATCGCGCCGCTACCGCGACCACGGGCCAGCCGGCTCATGCGCAGATGGCTCTCAAGGGAAGCTGGCGCGCCTCGAAGCTGATGGGTCTGAACGTCTACAACGAGGCCAACGAGAAGCTAGGCGACATCAACGAACTGCTGGTCGACAAGAGCGGCAAGATCGAAGCCGTGGTGATCGGCGTCGGCGGCTTCCTGGGAATGGGCGAGCACGATATTGCCGTCTCCATGGACAAGTTGAAGTTCGTCGAGGAGCCGGTCCGGACCACCTCCAGCGGCAACTCGACTGCGCGTGACACGACCACCGGCGCCGCTTCCACGAACACCACCCATCGCAACACGAACGATTGGGTGCCTGACCACGCTGTCATGAATGGCAACAAGGAGCAGTTGAAGGCGCTGCCGCAGTTCAAATACTCAGACTACAATTAGGCAAGCAAACGCTCGCGGAAAAGGGGCCCCACGGGCCCCTTTTTTGCGCATCCGCAACCACGGAAATCCAAAGAAAACGGCCCGCCCGGGTTCGCCGGACGGGCCGCTTTAGCGTCAATTCGCTCAGTGCATGTCAACCAGGAAACGCCATACGATCAATACGGGCGTGCGCTCCTCCAAACCTGTTCCGAACGATTACATCGGGGCAACGACGCATGGTGTTTATTACTGTTCAGTGCAGACCTTCGTGGTCTTCACGGCGGACTCGGCTTCGGTCTTGGTCTTGTACACACCGTCTCCCACGACGGTGGTGGTCGTGGTCGTCGGCTTGGTGTCGACGACGGTGCACTTCTTGGTGGTCGCGTCGCGGACGATGTAGAACTCTGCGGCGCTGGCTGCCTGTGTGCCGAGGGCGAAAGCGGCAAGAGCGCCGCATACGATCAGCTTCTTCATGATGTCCTCCTCCAATGGCGTTAAGTAGTCACTGCCAACAACACGCCCAGTTAGAAGTTCCACTTATTCCCGAAAGACGATGGACGGCGTGCTATCGGCGCGGTCGCAGCGTTGGCCATATCAGCGGTGCGTTTCGAGATGGGAGCAGAGACCAATTACCGAATTATCCCGATTTGGAAATCGCTATGCCACCGCGTGTTATCGGGCGACCAAATTGGGAGGTTTTCAGATGAACAAACGTTTATTCTTAGCCACGACCGCCGCAGTCGCGATCGCAACCTCGGCTTTCGCGCAGTCATCGCCCAACACTTCGAGCTCGAATCCGCCAACGACGCAGTGGCAGGACTCCACATCCACGACGACGCCGTCATCATCGTCCACGACCCCGTCGTCCAGCTCGTCCGGGCAGGCCATGAATCCTTCGACGAATTCGACCCAGACACAGCAGCCGTCCTCGACGGGTCAGAACGCTGCGAATCCGGCTTCTAATTCCAGCACCGGCACCAACGCCACGGAGGCGCCGACCTCGAGCCAGGCCCAGACCAACCAGCCCTCTAATCAGACCACGACGCCTTCGAACCAGGCGCAGACCAACCCTCCGTCGAACACGAACACCCAGTCGCAGAGCACCAATCCGCCCGCCTCGGGCACCAACCAGGCGCAGTCGCCGACGGGCAGCGGTTCGACCAACACGGCGCAGCAGCCAAACGACCGGCAGAACACGGCGGATCGCTCTTCGAACACCAACGAGAGCGCGTCGGTGAACGTCAACGATCAACAGCGGACCCGCATCAGCGCGTCGATCTCGCACCTGAACGTGCAGCCCCTCGCCAACGTCAACTTCTCGCTCTCGGTCGGCACCGCCGTGCCGCGCGACGTCCGTCTGCAGCCGCTGCCGACGGAGGTGGTCGAGATTGTGCCGCAGTATCGGGGCTACGACTTCGTCCTGGTGAAGGACGAGATCGTCATCGTAGAACCGTCCAGCTACAAGATCGTGGCGGTCATGCCGTATTCGGGTCGCTCCACGGCTGCCGCCCCGGCACGCACCGAGCAGCGCAAGGTCACGTTCAGCGATCGCGACCGTGAGGTGATCCGCAAGCAGGCCAAGGCGCGCCAAGTTGAGCGCGAGCGCCGCACGACCGGCAGCGCCGTCCGCACCGAGATCCGGACCGGCGAGCGTGTGCCCGAAGGCGTGGAGATCGAAGCGTTTCCGGAAGAAGTCTATCGGGATGCTCCGACCTTGCGCGAGTACCGATACATCAACCGGGACAGCCGCACCTATATCGTCGAACCCCATGAGCGTCGCATCATCGAAGAGATCGACTGATCTCGCCACGGAAAGGAGAACATCCATGAAGACTATCGTACTGGGACTGTTCGCCGCCTCCCTTCTGGGATCGGCTGCGATCGCCGCTCCGCTCAATCCGACCGCCCCAGGCCCGACCGGGCTTTCCTCTGGAACGGAGCAGGTCCGGCTCGTCTGCAACGAGTACGGCCGCTGTTTCCGGACCCGCGGTCCGCGCTACGTTCAGCGCTACTACGGCGACGACGACGCCTACGTCGCGCGCCGCAGCTACGGCTACTACGGCGGACCCGGTAACTACGACCGCGGCTACGGCTACTACGGCGGCGGGCCGAGCATCGGGTTCAGCTTCGGTACCCGGAGCTGGTGAGTAAGACAAGGGCCGCTCTCCGAGCGGCCCTTTCGCTGGTAATCTACGGTGAAAAGATGTCCGCTCTTGCGAAGCTGATAGTACAAAAAGAGCAATTGCTGGCGCGGCTCGAAGCCGATCCCGCCCCGAACGAGCGCGCCGAAATCCAGGCACTGCTCACCGCTCTCAAGCTGCTGGAGCCACAGGGCGCTCTGACGAGCGGCGAATAGCGAGACTCACTCAGCATTTGAGGCGATGACGATGATGCGATTAGTTGCCAACTTGACGGCGGGCTGTCTAGCCGTCGCCTATATCAATTGCGCCGAGGCCCGCTCCTATCCGATAGGCGCCTTCGACGGTGCGTGGAACTTGATCTTCGAGACACGGTCCGGATCTTGCGCCTAGCTACAACTTCGACGTGAACATCTCGAATGGCAACATCTCTCATCCCAACCTTGTCAGATTTTCGGGGGCGCGTATCGAAGACCGGTGCGGTGCGCGCTTCTGTAACGGTTCGGGATAAACATGCCGCGGGTGCCGGCAGATTGGAGCCGACAAGCGGATCGGGAACTTGGAGTGGCTATTCAGGCGCAGCTAAGTGCAGCGGGATCTGGAAGGCGACCAAGGTCTAGGAGAACCTCAGAAGTATGGAAAGGGTGGACGCGCCCGCTCGATAGAAAGCTGGCGGAGCTGGTGGGTCGCGAGTGGCAGACGGCCGCCGAGATTCAGCGCATTTCGGGCGGAGAAACGCTGAAGTTGCGAAGACACTCGACCGGCTGTGGGAGGGCGGGCTCATCGAGCGGGAAACGCTGGACATAGGCATCGGCGCGCGGCGCAAAGGTGGAGGAGCACAATTGCGACGCATCAGGTATAGGCGCAAAATGTCGAAGCCATAACGATTTTGTTTCAGCACCGGGAGCTGTCGCGCGACGGTGCCGTCGGCGGCCTGTCATCGGCGAGAGGCCAGGGTGGGCGCACCGGTAGGTGCTCGCGCCGGGTCCATCAGGCCAGCCTGCAATTCCGCGCGCCTCTCCGCCACAGCATGATCGAATAGTTCGAGGGCCAGGGCAAAGGCAGCCAGGTCCTCTTGTTCGATGGCCCCCTCGTCGAAACAAGTGAGGGCTTCCTTGATGATGGCATCGACCTCGCGTTGAGTCGCCGCGAACTCGCTTTCGGATTGGACGGCGCGAATCTCGGAAGCCGCGGCAAGGATCCGGTTGCGATGGACGGTGTTTTCGTCCCGTTCGTCCCGGTTGAGATAACGACGCAGCCATGCAGCGGCCGAGCCAATGCCGGACAGCAGCAACAAGGCAAACCAAATGTAGTCGCTGTACTTGTCCAGGAATGTCCGTTCCGTGCCGTTGATGACGGCGGCGGCGCCGCGGTGCACGGACGGCTCAGCCTCCTTCTCGGTCTCCGGCTTGGTGATATGGGCGGCGCCGGCGGCATGCTGGGTGATGGTATCCCGGACCGCGAAAAGCTGCCGATAGAAGGCCGCCGCCTTGGCTTCGGAAAGCCCTTTTCTGGCCAGGATCAAGTGGCTGACAGCGATCGTATCGACCTTTTCCTCAGGCCATGCCGGTTTCGCGTTGAAGACACTGGGCGGAATCTCCTCGGCCTCATAGCGCGAGTGCTTCAACGCGATGGCCTCAGATGCGTCGATCGGGAGGAACTTCGGCGTGCCGCGCGTGCGGGCTGTCGCCGCGATCGCGTCGGCTGTGATCTTGCTGTCGAGCGGCCCCACGGCCAGGTACGCTTCGATCGTGCGATCTTGCGCGAGTTTTTCGATCTCGTCCGTGCTGAACTGCGCCACGCCGACCTTGTCCGGCTCCACGCCGGACCCATCGAGGATAACCCGCAGGACCGACGCGTTTGCTGCGGTCCTGCCTATGACGCCGACCTTGCGTCCGGCGAGGTCAGCTATTTCAGCGATCTTTGTAGCGTTCTTCTTTTTCGCGACCTTGCCGCCGCCGGAAAATGACCACAGCACGACGTAGTTCTTGCGCAGCACGGCGACTGTCTGTGCGTCCGAAGGCATGCTCAGATCAGCGCGGCCGACCGCGAGCTCGGCCTTGCCATTGCCGAGCAGGGCGAGCGATTCGGCCGCGCCAGCGGTCGTTACCGGGGACAGCATCACGGTACGGCTTTCGTCGGCGAACGCCTCGGCCATGGCCTCTACCACCGCGTGGTCTTCGCTGCCGGTCGGTCCCACGGCGACCCGAAGCGTCGTGGGCTGCAGGACGTAATAGAGAGCTCCGCCAGCGGCCAGAAAGACCGCGAATCCAACGGCCAGGACCAGCAACAACAAGCGGGTCTTTCGCCGCTGAATATCTTGCCTGTTGCTGCCACTGGAGGAGGACATTTGCTCTCCGATGGTCCGCTTTCTGCGCGTCCTGCGTCCCAGCTCTCTACCGGGAACTTGCGGATCTCCGAGCCGTTCCCGAACCGGCGCACTTCTTGGATGTACGGACAAGGGCGTCCACCCTAGAGAGCCGGTAGATCACGAAAGACAGAAGGAAGCCGAATTCGCGCGCTATCGCCAGCCGCGACCCTTCCCCCGACCTTACCACGCCCAGCACCCCGCATTTGAGCCGAGGGCCCGTTTTTGCCGACGAGAGCACATGCCGCCTCAGACCGGCCCGGAAGCGGTCGATGAGGACACACGGCGTCCGGAGGCCGGTCAGCTCCACGATCGCAGCGGGTCCAAGCTCGATGAGCGTCCCGAGCGGCATCCGCTCGAGGTCCAGGCCGGCAGTGGTGATGTTATCGCCCAGGTCTCCCGCTCCGACCTTGAAGCCCGCATCCGAGAGGGAGGCGAAGAGCTCGGACGGGATCAGGTGAACCTGCCGGTGATTGGCCAGGCTGGGCTGGCGGCGGGCGAGATAGCGGTGCCGGACAAACGGGCCGGCGTGGGCGTCGCCTTCGACACCATGGCCTTCCACCAGCACGATCCGGTCCTGCGGCGGTTTGCTGAAGTGGTGACCGCGATCGGCGGCGACCGCGACCACGGTGCCCTCCAGCGAGAGCGCCTGCGGCATCAGGCCGCGCGGGCGTCGAGCGCCGCTTCTGGCGCAGGTAGCGCGTGATCTCCGGAAGGGCCATCGCGTTCAGGACCCGGTCGGCAGGGACACCGCCCTTCCGGGCCATCTCGACGCCCCAGTGCATGTGGTCTTGATGCTTAGCATGCAGCCGAAGTCGAGGGCGGCCTGGTGCCAGCGCCAATCCAAGTCGAGGCGCCACGGGTGGGCATTGATCTCGACCACGACGTCGTGCTTGGCGCAGGCGTGCAGCACCTTCTCGACATCGATTTCGTAGCCTGGCCGCCGCTGGAGGCTGGCGCCCGGTCATGTGGCCGATGATGGTGGTGTGAGGGTGCGAGATGGCCCGAAGCATGCGCTGCGTCTGGGCCTTGCGGTCCAGTTTGAAGCGGCCGTGGATGCTCGCGACCACGAAGTCGAAGCGCTCCAGCACCTCATCCCGATAGTCGAGCGATCCGTCCGCCAGGATGTCGGACTCGATGCCTTTAAGTATCCGGAAATCCTTGCCGAAACGCTTGTTCAAGCGGTCCGCTTCCCGGCGCTGCTGCGCGATCTCCTCCTCCGAGAGACCGCCCGCATAGTGCGCGGACTTGGAATGGTCGGCGACCCCGAAATATTCGAAACCGCGCTGGCGCGTAACTGACGGGCCGCGCCGTCAGGACACCGGAAAAGGAAAACCGAGGCAAGAAACCTTAGTGTTGGCTAAATAAGGGAGGAACTACCCGACAAGCGCGTGTGCCCAGAGGAAGAAGCCGATGACCTGTTCGACTAACTTTCATGTCAAGACGCGAGGATCGGACTAAATTACAAACGTCGTGCCAAGATTGAGGACCATCTTTACCATCCACTGGCCCTTGATCGTAAAGGTCATGGAGCTCGGGTTTGGTATCTCGAAATTAAAAAAGACGCTTCCGCTCTTATTAAACGCCGCGCCCGACAACGCATCAGGAAAAAATGACACGTTTTGCGTGACGTCACCTCGGTGGCCCTTGACGTCCTTCAATGACCATGGACCGCTGATGTTGCGCATAAGTTGCGAATCTAGTTGGAAGTCCGTGTCCGAAACACCGCTTCCAGAGATTGGTCCGGAGCAACCTAAAAGTGCTGCGATATTAGCTACTCTGCTGCCAATCTTAAACGATATCGATGCGGTGCCCGACGACGTGCGTACCCTCAGCACGTGCGCAGCAATAAACCAGTCGTCCGCCTTTGTGTCTGCTGCCACGGCCGCCTCCCGCTGTACCTGAAATCTCTCGCCAGCGACTGGAGATTAACCGTCCTGATGTCATACCCATGTGAAGAGGTTCACACGACGTAAAACGACATCCTCGGCTCGCGTACCTCCGGCGCATGAGCGCGGTTGCGACCAGCCTTTCTTTCGTCGAAATTCGGGCACTAGTTTTGCTTTTTGGAAAATGGAGAAGTTAAGTGGCAATGGGGACGGTAAAGTGGTTCAACCCGACGAAGGGCTACGGGTTCATTCAACCTGACAACGGCGGCAAAGATGTGTTTGTCCATATCTCGGCAGTCGAGAAGGCTGGTTTCACCTCACTCGCAGAGGGAGCCAAGGTTAGCTTCGACGTCGTGAACAATCGCGGAAAAGACTCGGCGGATAATCTACGAATCGGGTGATGCGCCCATTGTGTTGTTCAACAGAAAGGCCGCAGCGGCGGACCACTGCGGCCACCGGGATCAATAAAAATAGGTGAAATATGTGGTCCAGCCCCGGCGAGATGAAGCCTACAGCGCGAGTACCGGGGCGCAATGTCGTCGAAGTCACACTTCGGGACAATTAAATGCCTCAGCTTTGCTGACTGAGGAGGCCCGCCGGGGCTGGCGAAGGCGAGCCCTCAACCCAAAGGCCGCGAAAGCTCTCCGGCGACGGACGCAGCAGTCTGCACCTGATCCGCGCAGATGCGAGCGTTAACGTCATCGGAATTTGGCGGACTCGCTCAACGAGCTTGGTACGATCAAGCCAGCGATCCAATCACCGCTGATGACCTAAACCAACTCCCAATACGAGCGCCTTCTGACGGAGCGCGCCCTCGGTTCGCTTGGTCATCTTGGCTATTTTGACGACAGGCGTCCGCGCCTTGGAGTGCGCCTTCAAGTCTCTGATATCGGCAGCAGTCCACTCGCGACGAACAGTCTTCTTTGTCTTCTTGGCCAAGGCGGCGCTCCATCAATGTTGATGGCGCGGTCTAGCACATGGAAGGTACGACCGTCACGCGGGATGGTGTGACGCAACGCTCCGTGCACACCTGGCCTGAGGATAGAGCGGGAAGGCCGGTGAGGCCGCGACGAGCGGTGAGGGCGAGGAGGGCGGCGCGCAAAGTTGGTCAATCCTGTCGGGAAATTAGGAAAGCCATCGGAACGCTAGCGAGATGGTGCTCGGAGCTAGACATCAGCAGAAGACGATTAACGTTGTTATGTTGTATGCCGCCTGACGGAAATGCGCTGGTGATCTGCGAAGCGATCGGCCATTCCATTTTTTTCCCAAGCGATGTTTGTGCGGTCGAATGCAATCGCGAAAACCGCGCAGCGAGGCGATCTTCCACGTTGGGCTTTGGCATGCCGCTATTGTTCGCTCTGAGTAGATATTTGAAGATATCAGCCATCAGAGCCGGATAGGTTGCGGTAGCTCCTTCATCTATCGAATTTACGGCATCGACTACCGTTGTTGGCATCTGGAACGTGGTGCTTTTGAAGTTGGATGAAAGCTTAGCGAGGCGCGCTTCCTTGCTGGCAATAGCGCCTCTGATCTCGCGCCATCGATACGCGCTGTCGGTAAAAATGCTCGACCCCGTCAGTTGGGCGAACCCTTCTTGGTGCCATTGCGGGACATAGTGATTGTTTCGTGTTTTAGCTGCGCTGGGAATCATCGATCATAAGACTTGATCAGGCTCGCGCAGTAAGGAGCAACGCTCTGCTCTGAGCGAGGATAGGGAAGGCAATAGAGGCAATAGCGCGCCGCATCCTCACCGGAATAATCGGGGTCTGACGCGCCACTCAGCATGATGGTCGCCGTGTTGAATCGCACGTCAAAAATGAATGACGCGCTCAATCGAACCGATCTTCTGGGCGTCGGACCCATAGACCGCTGTGCCTTCGACTTTGTCGCTACCGATCAGCGTACCTGTTTCACGCCTTTCCGTTTCCATCGTCGTCTCCTCCTAGAAACATTGACGCACGACAACTGTGATCGAGAGGCGATCGTTCCTACGTTTTAAAGGTTCGGCGGAGAGCTATAGACAAGCGAGCGACGCGGCAAAAACTGATCTCGTACTTCGCGCGTCGTGATGAATTCACCACCCCGACAACCGGCGCATCGGAAGGTCACAGGATTCCAGCCCGCGACCCTGTGCGGCAAAATGAGGTCAAGGTAGTGGCCGGGGATCCGCGACGCGGCTTTTGTGCCATCGATTGGAATGAGCCATCCACTCGGAAATCGGCTCGCCATCGCGATGCCGGCCCCCAGCTTCTGCGCCAGCCCAAGCCGCCGCAGCCCCGAACAGCAACGCTGCAGCGGCCGAGAAAGCGATGATGATGCTCGCCGCGCGAGCCCTCGAGATCGCGCTCTTTGCATTTGCCAACGTTGTATCCACCCGCCTTTCAGCGTCCGATGCTGCAAGCCCGGTCAGTGCCGTGACCTGCTGAACTAGATAAGTGCGATCTTCGGGGAGGACGCCGCGGTGGCTCGAAGCGGTTGCCAGAATGCGGGCGGCTTCAGCACGCTCACCTGTAAGGTCAACGTTCGGCGGCCGCCGGGGCGCACGGAAAAGATGATCCAGCTCGTAACTTAGGACCGACGGTTCGGTAGCCGAGGGCGGCTGCGTCGTCGCGGACGGGCGGTTTGCGGCGCCTGCTATCAACGCAGTTAGAACCGCTCCCATCAAGACCGCGAGCGCCCAGGCAGCAACGCCATGCAGTCCGTCGCGCGTCTCGATGTCATCGGTTGCGGAAGCGTAAGGCGGCCGCACGCGCCCGGCAAAATAGCCGCCGCAGCCAAAACTGATGAGGGACTGAAAGATCAGATAGACGCCCGACAACAGCCATAGCGCAACGGAGGCATCTCTCCAGGTCGGCGCAGCGGAGGCCATGCCCAGTCCAAGCGCTGTTCCAAAGGAGATGAGTATCAGGGACAAGGCCGTAGCGACGAATGCTCCAACAACGATGGGTGTCCACTGCAAACCCCAGGGCCTGGTCAGGTTGGATGCGGTGGCTGTTTCGGATGCGATCCCGGAGATTGGTTCAATGGCCATGGCGTCTACCGGAGACCGAGTAGAGACAAAATGAACATGACGATGACGATCAGGCCAACGAGATAGATGATTCCATTCATGCGAAGTCCTCCTCTTCGCCACTTCAATGCCAGGCGTGCGTGAGGGTTCCTCTATCCAGATCCAGACGTTTCCCGCCAGGTCGCACACCCGCGCGACCCCGGTCGTAAAAGAACAGCCGCGTTGCCGGGCAAGCAACGCGGCTGGGAAGCAAATCCCCGGAGGAGCCAGGCTTACTTCCTGTTGCTTTTGGGGCCGCCCTGATCGCTGCCGGGACCAGAGCCGCCCTGGCCGGACGCGTCTCGGACTCGCGTGGCATTGCCGTATCTCGGAATTGGTTTATGCGCGTCCGGAGTTTGCCGAATTTTCCCAGTAACTCGGGAACTTTCGGCTTGTGTGCACTTTGTAACGTCCAGTGCTCGTGTGCCCGGGAAGACTTTTGACGAAATGCTACCGATCGTCTTGGTGATTGAAAACGACGATGCGATCCAAGGCCTTGTCGAAGATCCAGAAACTTTTTGCGCCGGCGCGGCTTACGACTGCGGTCTCTCAGCCTCTTAACGGGCTCTCGGTGGCCGGTGCGAGCAGGGATTGAGGCAAGACATGACGCAAGCATCGATATTGCTTGTCGAAGATGAGGCGCTCATTCGAATGATGCTTGTCGAGATGGTTGAGGAATTGGGGCACAGAGTCATCGCCGAGGCGGGAAGCGTGGATCAAGCGCGAGCTCTTGCAGAACTTGAGGGCTATGATCTCGCGATCCTCGACATCAATTTGCAAGGCATCAACGTGCAGCCAGTTGCCGAGGTAGTGAGGGGCCGGGGGCTGCCCTTCTTTTTCTTGAGCGGTTACGGAAGTGCAGGTCTGCCCGACGGATTTGAAAAAATGCCTGTCCTCGTCAAACCCTGTACGCCGGTTGCGCTCAAGCACACAATCGATGCTGTCCTACTGAATGGAGAGCCTGAAAAAACGCAAAACAAGCCTCGGGGAGCAGCGTAAATCTTTAGCGCCTAAGGACGGCTTGCCGCCCAAGTCGTTCAGGGCACGAGGTCTGGCATATAGCTCATGCCGGGCCTCGTTCTGAAGTCACAAGACGCCTCAGTGTCGCCAGCCGTCCTTGTCGACCTCCACCCGAAAGCCTTCCGGCATGCGCGGCGCTTCACCTTCGCCAGCAGCGTTGCAGGCCGGGCAGGGTGCACCAGCGCCGCCACAGATGCAGGCGCGTGGGCCTTCCCATGGGCGGTCCGGGTGGTTCTCGCAAACCCAGCCGAGACTTTCACAGTTGACGCACGTCGCGGTCGTGGCACCGGCCGCTGCCGGCTTACCCTCGCTGGACATCAGGCGACCCCGCGCAAGGGCAGCGCGAGCTGCATGTCGAAGCGCTTTGTGGCGTTAGCGGCGATGAAGTCTTGCAGCGCAGACGAGATCTTGGCGTCGGTGTCGGCTGCGCGCTGGGCCAGTGCGTCGGCGACATCGGAAGTCGCATCCCGCGACCACCCTTCGACGGGATTGAAGGTTATAATTCGAACCGGATAGGCGTACTGGCCGGACAGGAGATTTTGCAGGATGATCTCGAGGTCGGTGGCAGCCTCGTCGGTCTCGCGCCAGGCGCAACCGGCACGCGCACCGAAGTCTTCAAGCACCAGATAGATGTCGCGGTCGAGGCGGTCGGCCGGCACGATCGAGGGCGAGGAACGCATACGCTACCCCGATACGACAAGGGCGAAGAGAACGGCCCCGGCTGCGGGGGGATCAAGGGGGTAGGCCGGGGCCGCTCCGCCAGCTTTGGCAGCGAGCCGGCGACGACTCAAATAATCGCCCGCCATTGTAGTTCCTTTTCAAAACTCAAGCTGGCGCTGTCCGTATCTAACCTGGTGTCCGAAGCTGATTTGAGGGGCCTAACATGGTAGAAAGCAAGCCAGCGGGGAGAGGCGATCCCACGTCCCGCGCGGGCAACAGGAAGGCTGAACAAGTGATCAACAGTAAGCGCTCCTTTCTACGCACCTATGCAGTTGAGCGCGGGGATGGGATGAGGTGTCCACCATGAACGAGGTGGACACCATCGATGATCACTCCAGAAGAACTTTTGAGAC
>NZ_JASAUS010000142.1:0-19472 GCF_029953005.1 Bradyrhizobium sp. Mp27
TCCGCTATCCCGGCCAGCTCCGACGAGACCAGCGCTACCAGCAAACCCCGCCGCGGAAAGGGGTCAAAATTGGACGCCGATGAAGGGTCAAATTTGCAAGCCGATTGACAGCCGGGGCGGGTCTCGGCCTTCTTTGCCTTGAGGTACTCGGCTGCCACGATCTGGAACGTATCGCTGGCGCGGGAGCGGCTCTCGACCTTTTCGCCCTGCGGGTCCTTGCCGTGCTTCACGTCGAGCGACATCTGCATCACGCGATCGCGGATGCCGAGGTTTGGAGTGCCGTCCTTGCCCTTCGAGGACTTGAAGCTCTCCGCTGTCGCTCGGCCGAGGGACATACGGCGCTGCTTCTCGCCGAGGGAATACTGGAACACCCAGTTCCGGGAGCCGCCCGCGCGGACGCGAAGCCCAAACCCAGGAATTTCATCGTCGAAAAAGATTTGATCGGTCTTTCCGGCATCGAGCCGGACGGTGGCAAAAGTCTTTGCAGTCAGCTTCATCGGACGCCCCTGGGAAGATCATGGGAAGATCGCGTCTGCTCACGAGCGCTCATGAACGCTCGCTGTGACTGCTGGTATCTCAATGATTTGAGTAGTTTGCAAGAGTGAAAGCGGCGCTGTGCACCGCCTTGCTCACTCCTGCTCGTCGGGAGGTCTGTTTTGGGTACTGCAGGTCGTTGGTTCGAATCCAGCTGCCCCGACCAGTCCCGAGGTTGAAGCTCCTTCAATTCTCTCGATATTGCGCCGCGCTCATCCCGTTCCGTTGCCGCCGCCGACGATCAGATTGGCGAGACGATCCACGCGAAATGGACCGACGCAGAATTCGCAAAATTGCTTCGAACCCTTTGGCTGTCGCCATAGACATATGAGCATTGGGGATTTCAGCGCCCAATGCCTAAACGGACGCCGCCAAGCGATGATATTCCGCTTGAGCGGCGTCGCGCTATTCCGGGATCAGTTCGTCGCGTACCAGCCGAGCGGAAACGGCAGGAACGGCCACGCCAGATGATTGTCGTTGGCCGCCTTCGGCGGTTCAGAGGCGGATGTCTTGACTGTCTCGATGCGCGGCGCAGGCGGCACGGAGCGCACCGCCAGGCGCAAACGTCCACATTGCATATTCATTGTGGTGCCCCAGTCAGCAAGTCATTTGAAAAATGAAAATCAGTTCGCAATTGCCACGCGTCCAAAACGGCGCGCTCATTCTCAAATTGTGCACGCATCATAGAAAGATCGGCGCCGACTTTCAACGGGTCTTGGCAGGTACCCACGAGGGGTAAGGTTGACCGGTTAGGTTAAGCACGAGTGGTTGTTGCGGCTGCCTTCGTGGCTGATATCAGGTCGGCAAGGCTCGCGATGGGGTTCCTGCAATCGGTGCTCACACAGGTCACAGTTCGTCGCGGCGGTCATATCCTGTGAGTTTTGCGTCATGTCTTTCGATCGCAACGTCCGAACCGTCCATCCGCAGTCGAGCTGGACCGAGATCTGGCACCTCTGGACCGTGATCGTGCCGCGCCGCTCGATCAACGGGCAGCTCGTCTATGGAAAGGTCTGGCGCCGGCACGACGGCCGCGACTGGATCTACAAGAAGTTCACCGAGTACGACAGCGAGGCGGCCTGAGCCGGCTCCGCTGCCGCAACTGGAATCCAGCGCCCCGTTCCGATTCACCGGAACGGAAATGGCTCTAGGCGGCCTTTGCAGGCGAGGCGGCCGCAGGTTTGGGCGGCGGCGGCTTCAACGGCTTGTCCTGCTTTTTCGACCAGGAAATGTAATAGGCCACCGTCGTCATGATCGCGATGCCGGCGATGCTGACGAAGATCTGCGCGAACAGCGAGCCCGAGCTCATCGACAGCTCGAAATGGCCGACGAAGGACAGGAACACGCCGACGCAGAACACGGCGAGCGACTGCTGGCCGCAGACGATCAAGGGATCGAACACCTTCCACTCCAGGCCCGGCCAGTCCTTCGGCACGAAGCGGATCACCAGGATCACGATCACGACGAAATGGAGGAAGCGGTAGGGCGCAAGGTTGGTCTTGTCGTTGGGGTTGAAGGCCGAGAACAGCCACCCCGGGAACATGCCGCCGAGGGTGGGGAAGCGGCCGGCCATGGTCATGACCAGCGCGAAGGCGAGATAGCCGAGGCACAGCCACAGCGTGATGGGCGAATTGATCACGGCTCCCGAACGCCGGGCGCCGCCCATCGCGCACCAGGCACCGAACACGAACAGCACCTGCCAGCAATAGGGGTTGAAGTACCACTGGCCGGCCGGATAGGCCGTCAGATTCCAGCCGAAGTGGCGCGCGGCGAGCCACAGCACGATGGACAGCGCCATCGTCAGGTCGGGCTTGCGCAGCATGAACCACAGCACCGGCGGAAACAGCCCCATCAGCACGATGTAGAGCGGCAGCACGTCGAGATTGAGCGGCTTGAAGCGCAGGAACAGACCCTGCCGCAGTGTCTCGGTCGCGTTGTCGACGAGGCCGGCGACGTTGAACTCGTTGATCATGTCGGAGTCGCCGAAGCGCAGCGCCAGATAGCTGATCGAGGCGATGTAGATCACGAACAGGATGATGTGGGCGACGTAGAGCTGCCAGACCCGCTTGGTCAGCCTCGTGGCGCCGACGATGAAGCCGCGCTCGAGCATCATTCGCGCATAGACGAAGGAAGCGGTGTAGCCGGAGATGAAGACGAACAGGTCGGCGGCGTCGGAAAAGCCGTAGTTGCGCGTGGTGATCCAGTTCACCACGTTGTCGGGGATATGGTCGAGGAAGATCGCCCAGTTCGCGATGCCGCGAAACAGGTCGAGCCTGAGGTCACGGCCCTTTTCGGGAAGCGTGGCGTTGATGTTCAGGAAGGCCATGCGACGGAAGCTTTCGGAGGGGGCGGATACGCTGGTGTCGGCGAGACAGGGCCGCCGGGCGGGATCCCGGCGCGGAAGGCGGGTACGCAATTGTCACGGTGCAGCATAATGACTATACCCGTCGGCAAGGCACCCCCGGGGGACCGGAATCACCGATCAGTTCCCAAAAGGTGTCTCTATACTATGCCCGCGGTTTCCACCAACTGCTACCGTGACGCATCGAAATCGAACGAAAAGACCAAGAGGCCCGGACCACCCATGACCGCACGCATTTTCAAGCCCGCCAAGAACGCGATGCAATCCGGCCGGTCCAAGACCAAGGAATGGCAGCTGGATTACGAGCCGGAGCAGCCGCGTTCGGTCGAGCCGCTGATGGGCTGGACCTCGTCCGGCGACATGAAGCAGCAGATCACGCTGCGCTTCCACAGCAAGGAAGAGGCGGTCGCCTATTGCGAGCGCAAGGGCATCGCCTATCAGGTGATCGAGCCGCAGGATTCGATCCGCCGCCCGGTCGCCTATGCCGACAATTTCTCGTTCCGGCGCGGCGAGCCCTGGACGCATTGAGTCGCGGCTCGCTGCTCCGACTTCATACGACGTGATTTACTCATCATGCCCGGGCCTTGTCCCGCCTGCGCGGCCGAAGCCGCTTCGGCGAGGCGAAGGCCCGGGCATCGACGTCTTTGGGGCCGAGTGAAAGAGCGCGGATGGCCGCGACAAGCCCTGACAGGACGGCGGGGGTACCCCGCCCGCAGACATGACGTCGCGTCCGATGACCCCGATCCACGGACCAGCTTTTGCGCCGGGTTCCGGCCCCTTGGCAGCGATTCCGCCGCGTGCTTCGCTGACGTCATGATGGGATCATGGCGAGGTGGGGGATGGCGGGGCGTGACCAGCTCGACGGCGTCGATCTGAAGATACTCTCCGAGCTGCAGCAGGACGGTCGGGTGCGCAACAACGAGCTGGCACTGCGGGTCGGCGTGTCCGCGCCCAATTGCCTGCGGCGGCTGAAACTGCTGTTCAGCCGCGGTGTGATCCGGGCGGTCCGCGCCGTCATCGACGAGCGGCTGCTCGGCTATGAAGTGGTTTCGTTCGTCTCGATCCAGCTCGTGAGCCAGGCCCAGCCGGTGCTGGAGGCGTTCGAGAGCTCGATTGCCGCGATCCCGCGCATCCAGCAGTGCTGGCGGATTTCGGGCGACACCGACTACCTGCTGAAATGCGTCGCGCCGAGCGTCGAGAGCATGCGCCAGCAGCTGCTGCATTTCGCCGCGATGCCTGATGTGAGGAACGTCCGCAGCTTTCCGGTGCTGGGCGTCGCGAAGGATGTGCCGCTGCCGTTACAGGATGTCGTGGCGGCGTCGGCGGGATAGGCGATGGCCCCAGACAGCGAGCTGCGCTCCTCGCGACCCGCCCGCCGATTCAGAAAAGCCGAAGCGAGGGGCGCCCGTTTTACATGAATAACTCACCTAACTGTGACATGTGATTTACGAAGCCCTGCAATGCGCTGGATCGTGATTTCCGGCGTGAGGCGTTGGCCTACATGCGAGGTGTGAGCCTCAGCGTGCGTCGCATGCTGGGGATGCTTTTGTGGGACCCTGAAGCAGGAAAAGACAACATGACCTCGACCTCGAAGACCTTCGTCGCATCCGCTGCGACGCTGTTCGCCTCTGCGTTTCTCATGATGACCGCGCCCGCCGCGAAGGCGGACGACTACTGCATCACCAACGGCGCCCAGGCTGCACACGGCTGCGGCTATCCGACGATGGAAGCCTGCCGGCAGGCGGCCGGCGGCATCGGCGGCATGTGCTCGCAGGCCGCCGGCGCGAAGACCAGCAACGACGCGCTCGCCTTCCAGCCGAAGCAGCCGCAGTCGCGTACCAAGGCTCGTCCGCGCAAGGATGCGTCCTCGAACTGAGTCACGATCGCCAATTCCGGCGTAAATGGTGCGGCCTCTGCGTTCGATCGCGGAGGCCGTGCTTGTTTGCAGGCCTCACCGATACCGGTCGCGAAATTCGCGCGGGCTAGCGCCGGTCCAGGTGCGGAAGGCGCGCGAAAAACTCTTCTCGTTGCGGAAGCCGGCGATCTCCGCGATCCGCTTGATGGGCGCCCGGCCGCGCATCAGCTCCTGCTTGGCGAGCTCGAACTTTGCCTCTTCCTTGAGATCGCGTAGCGAAGTCGCTTCCTCGCGCAGGCGCCGATGCATGGTGCGGGTGGAGAGCGCTAGTTCGCTTGCGACATCCTCGGCGCCGAGGATGCGTCCGCGTGCATTGCGCAGCACGCGGCGGACGCGCTCGACCAGCAGCCGGTCACGCCGGTAGGGCAGCACGGTGAGCCGCAGCGCGCCCTTGAGCATGCTGTCGAGATCGGCGGGGCTGCGGGTCAGCGGCAGAGAGAGATAATGTTTGTCGAAGACGATGCGGGCGCCGTCCGCATCAAAGCTCAAATGCCTGCAGAAGATCGTCGGATAGACCGAGACGTGGCCCGGCTCGGAATGGGGAAACTCGGCCGCACGCAGCGCGATCGCGGAATCGACGGCCCAGCAGGAGAAGCCGAGGACATAGCGGAGCAGGGTGACCAGGCAGAATTCACGCAACGGGCCAAGGTCGCGCTGTTCGCGAATGGAGATGGTCGCGGTCTCATCACCAAGCGAGAGCTCGAACAGCACGTCCTCGGTCAGCAGGCGATGATGCCGGCACCAGCGCTTTAGCGCGACTTCGAGATTGGGGGCCGTGATCGAGGCGCGGCACAGCATGCCATAGGTTCCCCAAGGCAGCCGGCGCGAGAACCAGCCGAGCGCCTCGTCGTCGAGCTCGCGCATGGCGTGGCCGGCCAGCGCCTCGAACTGGGCCGCCGTCACCCGTCCGTCCCGGGATCGAACAAGGTCCTCGGTGACCTGCCCCTTGCCCAAGGCTTCGGCCGGATCCCGCCCGTAAAGGGCATAAGCGGCAACCACGCCGCGGACGAAGGCGGCTGGGGTCATGGCGCGGCGGGGCGTCGCGGTCGCGGCTTGAAAGGGCATGAAAAATCCTCGCCAAACTTGGCGGAAAATGCAACCTTTTCGACCACTAGGACGCCCGGGCAGGGGTAGGTTCGGACCCGACAAGAATACGGAGGAATCGCCTTGAACATCCCGAGCATCGATTTCGATCTGGGCGAAGACATCAGCATGCTGCGCGACACGCTGCGCGCCTTCGTGGAGGCGGAGATCGCCCCGCGCGCCGCCGAGATCGAGAAGGCCAATCTGTTCCCGGCCGACCTCTGGAAGCGCTTTGGCGACCTCGGCCTGCTCGGCATGACCGCGCCGGAGCAATATGGCGGCTCCAGCATGGGTTATCTCGCCCATATCGTCGCCATGGAGGAGATTTCGCGGGGCTCCGCCGCCGTGGGGCTGTCCTACGGCGCCCATTCCAACCTCTGCGTCAACCAGATCCGCCGCAACGGCAACGACGCGCAGCGCGCGCGCTATCTGCCAAAGCTGATCTCCGGCGAATATGTCGGCGCGCTCGCGATGTCCGAGCCCGGCGCGGGCTCCGACGTCGTTTCGATGAAGCTGCGCGCCGACAAGCGCGGCGACCGCTACGTCCTCAACGGCTCGAAGATGTGGATCACCAACGGCGGCGACGCCGACGTGCTGGTCGTCTATGCCAAGACCGATCCGGAGGCAGGCCCGCGCGGCATGACCGCCTTCCTGATCGAAAAGGGCTTCAAGGGTTTCACCCACGGCCAGCATCTCGACAAGCTCGGCATGCGCGGCTCCAACACCTATCCGCTGTTCTTCGACGAATGCGAGGTGCCCGGGGAGAACGTGCTCGGCAAGGTCGGCGAGGGCGTCAAGGTGCTGATGTCCGGCCTCGATTACGAGCGCACGGTGCTGTCTGGCGGACCGCTCGGCATCATGGCGGCCTGCATGGACGCCGTGGTGCCCTACATGCACGAGCGCAAGCAGTTCGGCCAGCCGATCGGCGACTTCCAGCTGATGCAGGGCAAGCTCGCCGACATGTATGCGACCTGGCAGTCGGCGCGCGCCTATGTCTATGCGGTCGGGCGCGCCTGCGACCGCGCCGACCACGCCCGCACGTTGCGCAAGGATGCGGCCGCCGCGATCCTCTATTCCGCGGAGAAGGCGACGTGGATGGCGGGCGAGGCGATCCAGGCGCTGGGCGGCGTCGGTTATACCTCCGAATTTCCGGTCGGACGTCTCTGGCGGGACGCAAAACTCTACGAGATCGGCGCCGGCACCTCGGAGGTGCGTCGCATGCTGATCGGCCGCGAGCTGATGTCCGAGACGGCCTGAAACCTTCACCTCATTGGAATCAACATGCCGCTCCATTCCAGCATCGATACGTCTTCATCGGACTTTGCGCGCAATTCCGAGGCCATGCGCGGACTTGTCGCGGACTTGCGCGAAAAACTGAGCCAGGTCGCCGGCGGCGGCGGCGAGGTCTCGCGCAACCGCCACACCTCGCGCGGCAAGATGCTGGCGCGCGAGCGCGTCGACCTGCTGGTCGATCCCGGCACCTCGTTCATGGAGCTGTCGCCGCTGGCGGCGTACGGCCTCTATGGCGGTGACGTGCATTCGGCGAGCGTCATCACCGGCGTCGGGCGTATCGCGGGCCGCGAATGCGTGATCGTCGCCAACGACGCCACCATCAAGGGCGGCACTTACTATCCGATGACGGTGAAGAAGCATCTGCGCGCGCAGGACGTGGCGCGGCAGAACAATCTTCCCTGCGTCTACATGGTCGATTCCGGCGGCGCGTTCCTGCCGCTCCAGGACGAGATCTTTCCGGACGAGCGCCATTTCGGCCGCATCTTCTACAACCAGGCCCAGATGTCGTCGCAGAGCATCCCGCAGATCGCGATCGTGATGGGCTCCTGCACCGCCGGCGGCGCCTACGTCCCCGCGATGTCGGACGAGAGCATCATCGTCCGCAACCAGGGCACCATCTTCCTCGGCGGCCCGCCGCTGGTGAAGGCCGCGACCGGCGAGGTGGTGAGTGCGGAGGAGCTCGGCGGCGCCGATGTGCATTCGCGGCAGTCGGGCGTGACCGACCACTACGCCCAGAACGATGCCCATGCGATCGGCATCGCCCGGCGCATCGTCGGCACGCTGAAGCCGTCGGTGCGGCCGAACCTCAACATGCACAAGCCGCGCGATCCGCTGTTTGCGGCGGAAGAGATCTACGGCGTGGTGCCGGTCGACGGCCGCAAGCCGTTCGACGTGCGCGACATCGTCGCCCGCATCGTCGACGGCTCGGAGTTCGACGAGTTCAAGAAGCTCTACGGCACGACGCTGGTCTGTGGCTTCGCCCACATCTGGGGCTATCCGGTCGGCATCATCGCCAACAACGGCATCCTGTTCAGCGAGAGCTCGCTGAAGGGGGCGCATTTCATCGAGCTGTGCTGCCAGCGCGGCATTCCCCTGGTGTTCCTGCAGAACATCACGGGCTTCATGGTCGGCAAGAAATACGAGGCCGGCGGCATCGCGCGCGATGGCGCCAAGCTCGTTACGGCGGTGGCGACTGCCTCGGTGCCGAAATTTACCGTCGTGATCGGCGGCTCCTACGGCGCCGGCAATTACGGCATGTGCGGCCGCGCCTACTCGCCGCGCTTCCTCTGGATGTGGCCGAACGCGCGCATCTCGGTGATGGGCGGCGAGCAGGCCTCGATGGTGCTGAGCCAGGTCCGGCGCGACAATATCGAGGCCAAGGGCGATAGCTGGTCGAAAGAAGAGGAAGACAAGTTCCGCGAGCCTATCCGCGCGCAATATGAGAGCCAGGGGCACCCGTATTACGCGACCGCGCGCCTGTGGGACGACGGCGTGATCGACCCGGCCGACACGCGCCTCGTGCTCGGCCTCGGCCTTTCCGCGGCGTCGAATGCGCCGATCGAGCCCACGAAATTCGGCCTGTTCAGGATGTGATGCGATGGACCGTTCAATGCTCTACCGGCGTTTTCGCACGCTCCTGATCGCCAACCGCGGCGAGATCGCCTGCCGCGTCATCCGCACCGCGCGAGCCATGGGCCTGCGCACGGTCGCGGTCTATTCCGAGGCCGACCGCGACGCGATGCATGTCGCGCTCGCGGATGAAGCCGTGCTGCTCGGTCCGGCGCGGGCACGCGACAGCTACCTCAGTGTCGAGCGGCTGATCGAGGCCGCGCGAAAGACCGGCGCGGAGGCCGTCCACCCGGGCTACGGGTTCCTGTCCGAAAATGCCGAGTTCGCGCGGGCGTGCCTGGAGGCAGGCCTGGTGTTTGTCGGTCCCACCGCCGCGATGATGACGGCGATGGGCTCGAAGTCCGGCTCCAAGGCGCTTATGGAGAAGGCCGGCGTGCCGCTGGTGCCCGGCTATCACGGCGAGGCCCAGGACGACGCGACGCTTTCGAAGGCGGCGGACAAGATCGGCTTCCCCATCCTGGTGAAGGCATCCGCCGGCGGTGGCGGCCGCGGCATGCGCATCGTGCGCTCGGCGGACGAGCTTGGACCGGCGATCGTCAGCGCCAAGCGCGAAGCCAAGGCCGCGTTCGGCGACGACCGCATGCTGATCGAAAAATATGTCGACAATCCCCGCCACATCGAGGTGCAGATCATCGGCGACAGCCACGGCAATCTGCTGTCGCTGTTCGAGCGCGAATGCACGCTGCAGCGCCGGCACCAGAAGGTGATCGAGGAGGCGCCGTCGCCGACGCTCAATCCTGCCCAGCGCGAGACCGTCTGCGCCGCCGCGCGAAAGGCGGCCGGCGCGGTCAACTATGTCGGCGCCGGCACGATCGAGTTCGTCTCCGACGGCAAGGACGTGTTCTTCATCGAGATGAACACGCGTCTCCAGGTCGAGCATCCCGTGACCGAGCTGATCACTGGCATCGATCTGGTCGAGTGGCAGCTGCGCGTCGCCTTCGGCGAGGCGCTGCCGCTGAAGCAGGACGAGCTCCGGCTCAATGGCCACGCGGTCGAGGCGCGCGTCTACGCGGAAAATCCGACCAAGAACTTCATGCCGTCGGTCGGGAGGATCTCGACCTGGCGGCTGCCGGCGGAAACCGGCGGCTTGCGCATCGACCCCGGCTATCGCGAAGGCGATACGGTCTCGCCCTATTACGATGCCATGCTCGCAAAAATGATCGCGTGGGCGCCGACGCGGGACGTCGCGATCGAGCGGCTGAATCGCGGGCTACAAGACTCCGACGTCCGCGGCATCGTCACCAACATCCCGTTCCTGTCGGCGCTGATGACGCATCCGAAGGTGCGGACCAATGCGATCGATACCGGCTTCATCGAGCGCGAGCTGGCGGGCCTGACGCAGGTGCCGCCGGCACCCGGCGAGCTTGAGCTGTGCGCAGCAGTCGCCGCGATCATCAACGACGAGCGGCAGGCCGCGCAAGACGAGGCGGGTTCGCCCTGGCAGACCTTTGGCTGGCAGCCGGTCGGCCGCCGCCAGCGCTGCTTTGCCTTCCGCGTCGGCCATGGGCCTGAGCAGAAGATCACGCTGAACTACGGCAGCGGCCCGTCGACGCTGGTGACCGGTGACCGCGAGTTGGCGTTTGTCGTCGTGCCGAAGGATGGCGGCTTCGATCTGACGCTCGATGGCGTCAAGTCCTCGGTCGCCGCCGTGATCGACGGTCACGAGCTCTACTTGCGCACACGCAATGGCCGCTTCGACCTGCATTGGGTCGATCCGTTCGGCGGCGAGAGCGAAGAGCATGTCGGAGAGGACAAGATCGCGGCGCCCTTGCCGGGCACGGTGGTCGCCGTTCTGGCCGAGGAGGGCGCCAAGCTCGACAAGGGCGCGCCGATCCTCACCCTGGAAGTGATGAAGATGGAGCAGACGCTGCGCGCGCCCTATGCCGGCGTGCTGATATCGATCAAATGCAAGGTCGGAGACATCGTCCAGGAGGGTGTCGAGCTCGCCGTGGTCGAGCCATCTGGAGATTGAGATGAGCGATCCCGTCCGCATCATCGAAATGGGACCGCGCGACGGCCTCCAGAACGAGAAGACGCCCGTCAGCGTCGAGGCCCGCATCGCCTTCGTCGAGGCGCTCGTAGCCGCTGGCCTCACCACGGTCGAGGTCGGCGCCTTCGTTTCGCCCAAGGCGATCCCGCAAATGGCGAGCTCGGACGCCGTGCTGCGCGGCGTCAGCCACGTCAAGGGCGCCGAATTCCACGTTCTGGTGCCGAACGAGAAGGGCTATGACGCCGCGCGCGCTGCCGGCGCGCAAGTCGTCTCCGTGTTCGCGGCGGCCTCGGAAGGGTTTTCGCGCGCCAATATCAACTGCACGGTCGCGGAGTCCATTGAGCGCTTCAACCCGGTGCTGGCGCGCGCCAAGGCCGATGGCGTCAGGGTCCGCGGCTATATCTCCTGCGTGCTGGGCTGCCCGTTCGACGGCGAGATCAAGCCGAAGGCGGTCGCCGATCTCGCCAACACGCTGTGGGAGCTCGGCTGCTACGAGATCTCGCTCGGCGACACCATCGGTGTCGGCACGCCTGATAAGGCGAAGGAGATGCTGCGCGCGGTTAGCGCCAATATCCCGCCGGCAAAACTCGCGATGCATTTCCACGACACCTACGGCCAGGCACTCGCCAATCTCTATGCCGGCCTGGAGGAGGGCATCCGCGTCATCGATTCCGCCGCCGGCGGCCTCGGCGGCTGCCCCTACGCGCCGGGTGCGACCGGTAACGTCGCGACCGAGGACGTTGTCTACATGCTCGAAGGCATGGGCGTCAGGACCGGCGTCGACATGGACAAGCTGCTCGCGGCCACGAACGAGATGAGCGGCGTGCTGGGCAAGCCGCCCGTCAGTCGCGTGGCATCGGCGTTGAACGCGAAGAAGGAGCGCGCGGCTTCCTAGGATGGGCAAAGGCGCGTAGCGCCGCGCCCACCATCTCTCGGCGATTGAATCTGCGAATGGTGGGCACGCTTCCGCCTTCGCTCTTCGAGCTACGGCGGACAAGTCGCTTTGCCCACCCTACGGCAGCATCACCTGCTCCCGTCCGGCCCCATCACCAGGTCCGGCAGGCCGGTCGAGATTCCCGGGAAGAAGCACAGCAGCAGCACCGCCAGCATCATCAGCAGGACAAAGGGCAGGGTGCCCCAGATCACCTCGCGGAGGGGAATATCCGGCGCGACGTTGCGGATGACGAAGATATTCAATCCCACCGGCGGGTGAATCAGCCCCATCTCCATCACGATGGTCATGACCACGCCGAACCAGATGATGTCGAAATTGGCAGCGCGGAGCGGCGGCAGGATGATCGGCGCGGTCATGAGAATAATGGAGACCGGCGGCAGGAAGAAGCCGAGCACGACGACCATGACGAGGATCGCGAACAGCAGCTCCCAGCGCGGCAGATGCATCGCGACGATGGATTCGGCGACCGATTGCGAGATGTGCAGATAGCTCATCACGTAGGAATAGAGCAGCGACATGCCGATGATCATCATCAGCATGGTCGATTCCCGGATCGTCGACATCATGATCGGCGCAAGATCGCTCGGCCGCCACACGCTGTAGATCGCCGCGATCAGCGCCAGCGCGAGGAGGCCGCCGAGGCCGGCGGTTTCCGACGGCGTGGCGTAGCCACCATAGAGCGCGATCATGACGCCGGTGAGCAGCAGCACGAAGGGGATGACGCGCGGCAGCACGCTGAAGCGTTCGGCCAGCGTGTATTCGTCGCGGGCCAGGATCGCAGCCTCAGGCCCGCCGTTCTTGTAGATCGCTTCGGCAGCGGCATATTCCTGGCGGAAGCGGATCACCGCATAGGCGCCGAACAGCGAGACCAGCAGCAGGCCGGGGCCGATGCCGGCCAGGAAGAGCCGGCCGAGCGATTTTTCGGCGGCGACCGCGAACAGGATCATCGTGATCGAGGGCGGCAGCAGAATGCCGAGCGTGCCGCCGGCGGCGATGATGCCGGCGGCAAAACCGCCGGAATAGCCGCGCTTGCGCATCTCGGGGATGCCGGCCGATCCGATCGCCGAGCAGGTCGCAGGGCTGGAGCCCGCCATCGCCGCAAACAACGCACAGGCGAACACGTTGGCGACGCCCAAACCACCGGGGACGCGATGCAGCCAGGCATGCAGGGCCGAATAGAGATCCTGGCCGGCGCGCGATTTACCGATCGCAGCGCCCTTCAGGATGAAGAGCGGGATCGACAGCAGCGTGATCGAGGCCATTTCCTCGTAAACGTTCTGCGTCACCGTATCCAGGGACGCCGCCGGCATGTAGATGCCCATGAACACGACCGCGACCGCGCCGAGCGCGAACGCGATCGGCATGCCTGAGAACATCACGACCAGCGTCGCGATACCGTAGGCGAGGCCGATACCGAAAACGCTCATGGACGCCTTGCTCCTGCGAAAGGCAGCGCAAGCTGCACGAGGATCTGGATGCAGAGCAGGCTCATCCCGAGCGCCATCAGCGAATAGGGAATGGCGAGCGGCGGCGACCACATCGAGTTCGAGACCTGGCCGTCGACATAGGCTTCATGGGTCAGCGTCCAGGACTTCCAGGTGAAGAAGGCGCAGAACAGGAATGTCGCGGCATCGACCAGCCAGAGCCTGATCCGGTTCGCGAGCGGCGACAGCAGGCCGACAAAGGCCTCGATGCCGATATGGCCGCGCTTCTGCTGCACATAGGCCGCCGTCATGAAGGTGGCGCCGACCAGGAGGAATACGGCGGCCTCGTCCTGCCAGTAATTGGCGGCCTTGAACAGAGCGCGGCTTAGTACGCTGTAGCTCAGGATGGCGCAGGCCGCGATTAGCGCGATCGCTGCGAACACGACGATGATGCTGTTGAGGATGGCGAGACCGCGATCGATCGCCGCCGCAGGGCCGGTCCTTGCGGCAGCGTTCGCCCGGTCGTCACGATCCGGAAGCGGACCGTGGCTCATGCGCCGACGTCGGAGGCGAGCTTGAGCAGCTTTGCGGCCGTCGCGGTCTTGGCGCCGTAGTCCTTCCACGCGGTGTCGCGGGCGATGTCGCGCCACTTGCCGACGGTGGCGGCATCGAGCGCACTGACCTTGGCACCGGCCTTCTCGTAGACCTTGGCGACTTCGACATCGTCGTCCTGCGCGCCCTTGCGGCCGAAGGCTTCGAGCTCGGTCCCGACCGCGAGCAGGATGTCCTGCTGGTTCTTCGGCAGCTTGTCGAAGATCACCTTCGACATCATCAGCGGCTCGAGCATGAACCAGTAGGAGGCGCCCGCACCCGAGGTCAGCGACTTCGCGACTTCTTCGAGCCGGAACGAGATCAGGCTGGTCGAGGAGGTGATGCCGGCATCGCAGGCGCCGGTCTGCATCGCCGCGTAGATTTCGTTCGACGGCACCGAGAGCACCGAGGCGCCGGCGGTCTGGAGCACCATGTCCATCTCGCGCGAGCCGCCGCGCACCTTCATGCCCTTGGCATCTTCAGGGGCGACGATCGGCTTGGAGCGGCTGGCGACGCCGCCGGCCTGCCACACCCAGGTGAGCAGGATGATGCCCTTGTCGGCGAGGAAGTCGGAGAGCGCCTTGCCGACCGGCTCCTTCTTCCAGCGCATGCCCTGGTCGTAGGTGGTCACAAGGCCCGGCATCAGGCCGATATTGGTCTCCGGCAGCTCGCCACCGGCGTAAGGCATCGGATAGAGGCTGATGTCGAGCGCGCCCTTGCGCATCGCGGAGAACTGCGCGTTGGTCTTGATCAGCGAGGAGTTCGGATAGATTTCCGCAGCGATGTCGCCGTTGCTGCGCTTGGCGACTTCAGCCGCGAACATGCGGCAGAGCCGGTCGCGGAAGTCGCCCTTGTCGATGGTCCCTCCCGGGAATTGATGCGAGATCTTCAGCGTGGTCGCGGCATGCGCGGTCCCAGTGCCGAAACGAAGAATGGCGGGTGCGGCGACGGCGGTCGCGATCAGATGACGGCGCGTGAGCATGGTGTATCCCCTTGGACGGCCCTTGGCCGGTTCTTGTTTGGTGTGAGGTGGGCTGGGTCCTTGAGACCAGCGCATAGGTCCATCCTAGCCGGTCTCTCACCCAATATTCTCTCATCTGATAGTTCGAGACCGAATGCCGCGGCAAGTGCCGACCTTGCTGCAGTGCACACTGAGCGTCCGCGCAGGCGGCCCGCAGAAATTTTGTCAATGGGCGCGTAACAACGCCAGCGGGCAATCCGTCGAGATCAGATAGCGGCGTCCGTCGCTGACAAACACCATCTCGAAGGGAAATCACTCATGACCATTCGCACCCGCATCGTGCTCGGCGTCTCGGCTGCCGCTCTGTCGCTTGGCCTCGCGCTGTCGCCGGCCGCTTTTGCCCAGGACAAGATGGGCAAGGACGACGGCATGATGAAGAAGGACACGATGTCCAAGGACGGCATGAAGAAGGACACCATGTCCAAGGACGACGGCATGAAGAAGGACCACATGTCGAAGGACGGGATGAAGAAAGACGACGGGATGATGAAGAAGAACTGATCTTCCGCCGTCGTCGCGCCGTCTGCGAAGGCAGACACACGCTTGAAAGTCCGAGGGCGGTCACAAGGACCGCCCCCAGCGATGTTTCAGTTCAACTTCACTTGAACGCGACGTGAGTTGAACGTGACTTGTGAACGCTACTTCCGCTTGGCCTTTCGGGCCGCGTAGCGGGCGTCGCGCTTGGCCTTTTGCTCGGCCTCGATTTCAGCCTGCTTGGCGATCGCTTCTTCCGCTTCGCGGGCGATACGCGCGGCTTCGGCCGCTGCAGCTTCTTCCGCAATACGCTTCTGCTCGGCCTTCTCGGCTTCGCGCGCGGCCTTTGCCTCTGCGCGCTTGGCCGCGAGCGCCTCGCGCTCAGCACGACGTGCCGCCACCGCCGGATCATCCAGCCCGGGCTGCGACTTGAATTTGTTCAAAAGATTTTTGCGCGCGTCCTGCGCTGCCTTTTGCCGGTCTGCGAAGCCGGGTTCCCTGAATCCACTCATCGACGAGCCTTGTCTTCCTCGCTTCCGATCTTACATCATTGCCTGTTGGTACGTCGGCTGGGCATAGCGGGCGCCGCGCGACGCAGAAGCGTGTACATCGGCGCGCGTCGCGAAGCCACCCATAATCGCAGCCGATCAGGTAGACGAAAAATCGCCACCCCCGACGATCTCTCGTAGCCCCGAAAAACTGCCGAATTGTGATGTCCTTCATAGAGGACCACACGGAGCGGCGCCTAGCGTCCGCCCGGTACGAGACGGAGCACGGGCATGATGATCTCAAGACTGAGCCCGAAGGCGCTCGCAATCGCAGTCGCGGTGGTCGCCTTGGCTGGCGTCGCACTGTTGCTCGCCCGCCCGAAGCCGATCGAAAGTGCCGTCCTCGGCGCGGATTGGGAATGCACCCAGACCGCATTCTTGCTGACGACCTGCGCACCGCGGGCCACACCGGCGGTCGAAACCTCGCGCAAGGATGCGATCCGGCAGACCCGGGGCTGAACGATCGACCGGGATGTGACGCGACGTCGCAGAGGTGGTAAAGCCGGCTCACCCCTGCGATCGGCTAGCCATGTCCAAGTCTGAGTCCAAGTCCGAATCCAAGTCCGAATCCAAGCCCGAACCGGGCAAAAAGCCCAAATCCCTCGCAAAACCTCAATCCGGCGACAACCGTCGTGGCGCGATTGCCGGATTGATCATTGCGCTCGTGATCCTCGGTGTCGGCTGGTGGCTCGCCCGCGATCTCACCGCGGCCAGCAAGATGCAGGACTGCCTGATGTCGGGGCGGACCAACTGCAATGTGATCGAGCCGGCGCGCTAGAGCGGTTCCGCCGCGCCCCCAGGGCCGAAAATTGCCGCGATCTTAATCATTTGTAACGGGACTTAGCCGACCAAAGCAGGTCAGTTATGTCCGCCGGCATCAGCCAGGCGCGAGGCGAATCGTCTATCGCGCTAGGCACCACGGCAATCGCGAGAGTAGGGGGTCAAGCACGCATGAGTGCGTCCAGCCGCATGAAGATCATTATTCCCTTGGTTTCGGCCATGTCCCTTGTCGCGCTTTCGGCGCCGGCACAGGACTCATTGCCGCCGAGACCCCAGGCCCAGCCGCCTGCGGGGCCGGGCGCGGGCGCGCCGCCCCAGAACAATCAGAGCATGCGCAAGGGCCCCCCGCCGCAGCAGGCGGCCCGGCCCGCGCAACAGCCCGGCGGCCAGCCCCACGCCGGCGGTCCCGGTCCCGGCCCGCACGGAGCCGGCGGCCCGCCGCCCGGCCGAAATTTCGCCAGGGGCCCCGCACCGGAGCGCGACTGGGGCGGACACGCCTATCGCGGCAATCGCGCCTGGGATGGCGGGCGCTGGCGCCACGAGGTCCGCAACGGCCGCTCCGGCTGGTGGTGGGACGTCGGCGGCGTCTGGTACTATTATCCGCAGCGGATGGCCGGCCCGCCGGGCTACATCTCCGAGGATTACATCGACGACATGCCGGTGGCCTACGCCCCGGCGCCACCTCCCGTCGCCTACGAACCGCCGCCGCCTCCGCCTGATCCCGGCGCAAGCGCGCTTGGCGGCGCCATCGTCGGCGGCGTGCTGGGCGGCCTGATCTCGGGCAACGCCTCGGGTGCGGCTGCGGGTGCCGTGATCGGCGGCGCCACCGGCGCGATCGCCGGCGCCACGGCTGCCTCGCGCCCCGGCTATTATCTGGCCCAGGGCAATTGCTACTACCGCTATCCGAGCGGCCAGTATGTGCAGGCCGATCCTCGCGCCTGTTACTGAGGCTTCAGGCAAAGTCTGAAACAAAGAGGCGGGCGCAGGCCCGCCTCTTTTTGTCGGGGCAGCGTAAGTTTGCTGGCGCGATACTGATCGCTTCGCGCGTCACACCAGCCAGTTGAAGAACGCGAGCGCGGCCCAGACCAGGCCTGCGCTCCAGGCCAGCATCACGATACCGATGGTGGCAAGAAACGTGGTGCCGATCAGGTCGGGCCTCGCGCGTCGTGTCGGGACGTGAGCCTCGGCTGCTGCTTCCTGTGTCATGATGGACCACCCATGCCCTCTCGCGGCGATGCGAGCGGTTGAAGCGATGTTTAGCCGAGACGCCGGGGGCAGGCTGTGACGCAGTTCACAGATGCGTCCTGGGGAGCCGGACGACGAGAAAACCACCCCGCATTCATACGGACGAAATTGCCATGCGCCCGTCCATATCGGTCGGTTAGGTTCGGCCTCATGTGTCCCAAGTACGACCCACAGCACGAAGCCGAGGCGGCGATGAAGCGGGCCGCGGCGTCCGCCGACGGCGCCGACCGGCAGAGGCTGATCCAACTGGCTCTGGCCTGGCATCAGCTCGCCCGCGACCGGCGCGACGAGCAGACGGACTAATCGCATCCTCTGCGAGATCTCGCGGCAATGGCCGGCCGAGGTCGGGACGCTGGTGGCCTGCATGAGAAAGCCCCGTGCTCGGGGGGGACAAGCACAGGGCCCTTCAAAGCCGACCGGGGCTGGCGGGTCGGCACCACTCCATTACGTTGCAGCCAACGTGCTGGTCGTGATCTCATTCCGCGGCGCTGCGCATTTCGTCGCGCCGGACTGACGTTGCGCGGTCAGGAACATCCGTTCTCCGCCGACGTTGGCCGGCTATGACAGACCCCGAATTGCGCGCGCAGTCTTTCGAGATCGCCTGGAAATATCTCGACCAATCCGGGCTGCTCACCGGCGATCCCAATGATTCAGCCCGCTTCATCCTGAACAGAATCGATCGCATGATGCTGCGCGGCGAGCGGCGCAGGCTGCTGCTGTCAAACGCCGCGATCGACGCGTACCGGTTGCGGCCCGTGCTCGTGACCTTGGATGCGTGAACGAACCGAGCGAGCGAAACGCGGCATTAACAAATGCGCGCCGCCGATTTTTGCGATGACGATTCGTGCTTTTGGAGCGAAGCGGAGTCGGACCGTGAACAAACGAAATGCCGCTTAGGCGTCGGCTGATCTGGTGCTGCACCTGACTCAATCGATCGCCAGGCAGTGCTCCAAGTATGGCTCCAAGTCCGCTTTCTGGCGGCTTGGACGCGCCCAGGCCTGAATAGCAAAGGCGAGTTGATGCTGACTGGCCGCTGCGTCCGCAATGGAAGCCCGCGCCGTCTCGATGCGCCGTGTGATCACGCTGGAGTTCACGACGCCGGCATCGATTGCCAAATACGACATCGCGATCACGGCAACCGCAGATGCGATAGCCATTCTCGTCCACTCGGTTGGCAGCATCGAATTCCCTATCGGGCGCACGTCGCCCGGCGCATAGATAGGGTTCGTCTGTCCGGTTCAAAGACCGGGGCGAGGGTACCCACGTATTCGTGAAGTAAGAGGATTGGTAACTGTGCGTCCGTCACGTCGATCGAGCGGCGCCGCAATTCCGGCAGCGCGAATCGAAATCGTCCACGGGATCGACGAGAACAGCGAGGCTCTTGAAGACGTCTCCGGTGAGCGGGCGGCCGATACCGCAAGTCGGCTCCATCGGCCTCGTCAATCCAGTGATGACTGGCGATCCCAGCAGGACTCGAACCTGCAACCCGCGGAGTAGAAAGCGTTTAGTCAGGCGGCGAATTCAGAGCTGGCCCCGGTTGTTTGGACAGCGCCCCGCTGGATTTAAGTGGATTCCTGCCGGGTTATGCTGAACGCGGGGCTTTACGGTTTTGTCGTTGCGTCGGGAGGGCG
>NZ_JASAUS010000143.1:0-19258 GCF_029953005.1 Bradyrhizobium sp. Mp27
CCAACCTCGGCTTCCATGACTCGATGGAAGCCACTGTGGACCCTTATCCCGGGGTCCCGATTGGATGCCGATCACCCCGAAAACGGGGTCCTTATTCCATGCCGAAACACAATCGTCCGATCAGCGGCGCTGCGCGACTGAATTGGCGTAGGCGGCGCGCCGCGCCGCGAAGATCTCATCCGGCGGATAACCGATGCCCTCCGCAAGATTTGCCGGATCGAAGCCGGAGGTATCGCACGTCTCGTCCGCTTCGATCGCGGTGATCACGATCGTTCCGAGCCGTACGGCTTCCCGGCTGTCCTCATCCGGCCACCGGATCGTGACATCCTGCGTCGGGTCATCAGGACGACCGAGCAGCGCCATCAGGCTGAACCGGATATCGCGTGTCGCGATCCTTGCTTTGAGATCATCGTGCAGGACGTCGGCGGACGTCGTCCTGGCCTTGCCCCCGATCGCCGCAAGCTCGCCACCGACCGGGACGACCTTGAACTTGATGAACTGCGTCTCGCCCTTCGAATTCGTTGCGGGGAAGGCATGGACGGCCCAATAGGTCGTGCCGGCGAAACTCGGGGGAGGCGGATGCGCGGCGATGTAGTTCGCCTGACGCAGCGTTTCGGGATTGGCGGCGGAGAAGGCCTTGATCCTCTCCAGGTCCGGCCTGCCATCGCGACCGGGCATGCGCGAGGTGAGGAATGCCAGCATTTGATCGAGCGTCCTCGCATAATGAACCGGAGCGCTCTGCGTGAGGATGTCGGAGCGATGCTCGTCGTTGCCGAGCCTGAAGCTGAAGCCGCGCAGCGTGAGATCCCTGGTCTCGGATCCGCGGGGGCCGCCGTCCACCGAGAAGCGCGCCAGCACGCGCGATGGTGTTGTGAAGCTTCGCGACGTCGTGACCTCGTCGGCCCGATCCGAAGGGATGTAGGTCCCCCGGACGCAGCGGCCCTTGGCAAAGCTCGCGCGTACCTTTGGTGGATTGCCCAGAACGGCTTTCTGAGCCTCGACAATGGAGGCGGGTGTGGCGGTGCCGCTCGGGAACAGGGACATGGCTTGGTCTTGATTTGCTATCCTCAACCGTTAGCGGCGGGGATGCTTCGCCGCTCCAGAGCGATTGCTGTGCTTGCAGAGCGATTGCTGTCTTCTTGCGCGGTCACCAGGGCACTGAACGCGGCGTCAGCGGAGCGTCGACGATAAAATACCTCAGCAAAATGAATAGCTTGAATTGAAGTCTTCCCACAGCCCATGATGGATCGGGGCGGGCGCTCAAAGGCGGCGTGTGCACGGGCAGCAAGGTCCATTGAACGGACGGCCGGCCGTTGTTCGGAATGATCCGTCATCCGCTGAGGCGTGGGCAACCTCGGAGGGGGCAGTGCCGAGCCTCCTGCACCAACGAGACGTGCCTCGGACTGCAATCCGAACCTGAGCTGGCGCCGACGATTGACAGCCAATTATTACATGTCTAAAAATATGCAAATTCATATAATTCGTGAGATGCCTGAATGGACACGCATCCGCTCAAGCTCAAGGTCAGATCGTATGCCGCGGAGACGCCGTTCATACGGAGCCTTGTGTTTGGCGTGGAGGACGGCGTCGCGCCGCGATGGCAGGCGGGTGCACATATCCGCGTGGCGCTCCCGAATGGAGGCGACCGGCCGTACTCGCTGATGGCTCTGCCGGGCCTCCCCGAGGGTACGCTGGCGCTCGGGGTGCTGCGCGAGGAGCCTTCGACCGGTGGCTCGCAGTTCATGCACGCGCTGAAGATCGGCGATGTCGTGAAGGCAACGGCGCCGGTCAACAATTTTCATCTGCATGAGGGAGCGGCGCCCGCGCTGCTGTTCGCCGGCGGCATCGGCGTCACGCCGATCCTGTCGATGGCGGCGAATCTCGCGGCCCGAGGAAGCCCGTATCGCTTGCACTATTCGGGCCGCACGCAAGGCCTGCTCGCGTTCCTGCCGCACCTGCAGGAGATTTGCGCCAAGGGCCTGTCCATCCACTACGACGGCGACGAGTCCCGTCTGGACATTGCAGCGGCGCTCGGCAATGCCGCCGCAAACGCCCACATTTATGTCTGCGGCCCGGCCGGCATGATTGACGCGGTGAAGGCGGCTGCGCTCGGCAGGGGCATTCTGGCCGACCGCATCCACTACGAGCTCTTCAAGGCCGAGCAATCGTCCTCGCCCGACTTGCCGTTCGAGGTCGAGCTCAAATCGACCGGGCGGGTCGTCAGCGTCGCGGCCGGTCAGACCATCATCCAGGCGCTGGAGGCCGCGGGTCTCGACGTGCTCTACGACTGCCAGCGCGGCGATTGCGGCATCTGCCAGTGCGGCGTGATCGAAGGGGTGCCCGACCATCGCGACGTCATCCTCAGCGACGACGAGAGGGCGTCCAACAAGGTCATGCAGATCTGCGTATCACGCGCGAAGTCGGAACGCCTGGTGCTGGATCTCTAGGGGAGGCGAGGGACGTCATGGCGAAATACGGACAGAATGCCGACGCGATCGCGGCGCTGGTGCGCGAGGCCGAGGTGCACCGCGACGTCTATGTCGACCCCGAGATCTTCGAGCTCGAGATGGAGCACCTGTTTCCGAACAGCTGGATCTATGTCGGGCATGCAAGCCAGTTGGGAAAGCCCGGCGATTTCATCACCGCCAATATCGGCCGTCAGCCGGTGCTGGCGAGCCGCCACACCGACGGCTCCATCCACGTCTTCTACAACCGCTGTCCGCACAAGGGCGTGAAGATCGCCTCCGAGCCCTGCGGCAACACCGGAAAGTTCTTCCGCTGCCCCTATCACGCCTGGTCGTTCAAGACCGACGGCTCGCTGCTCGCGATCCCGCTGAAGAAAGGCTACGAGGGCACCGGCTTTGGCGATACGCAGGCGAATGAGGGACTGTCGAAGGTCAGGAACGTCGTGATCTATCGCGATTTCATCTTCGCCCGCCTGAGCGACGACGGCGTGTCCTTCGAGGATTATTTCGGCGAAAGCCTTTCGACCATCGACAACATGGTCGACCGCTCGCCGGAGGGGAAGCTCGCAGTCCAGGCGACGCCGATCCGTTACATGCACACCTGCAATTGGAAGATGCTGGTCGAGAACCAGACCGACACCTGCCATCCGATGGTGGCGCATGAGAGCTCGGCCGGCACCGCGGTCAAGGTCTGGAAGCGCGAGCAGGGCTCCTCCACGGAGACGCCGATGGCCGTGCAGCTCTATGGTCCCTTCATGAGCCCGTACGAGTTCTACGAGCAGAGCGGCATCAGGATCTGGCCGAACGGCCATGGCCATACCGGCGTCGCCAACTCCATCCATTCCAACTATTCGGACATCGAGGGCTATGTCGGCCAGATGGTCGCGGCCTATGGCGAGCAGCGGGCGCACGAGATCCTCGGCGAGGTCAGGCACAACACCGTGTATTTCCCGAACATCATGGTCAAGGGTGCCGTGCAGATCCTGCGCAATTTCATCCCGATCGCGGTCGAGAAGACGCTGGTCGAGAGCTGGGTCTACCGCCTGGTCGGCGCGCCGGACAAGCTCTACGAGCGGGCGCTGATGTACAACCGCTTCATCAACGCGCCGACCTCGATCGTCGGGCACGACGATCTCGAAATGTACGAGCGCGCGCAGGAAGGACTGAAGTCGAACGGCAACCAATGGGTCAATCTGCGGCGCCTCTACGAGAGCCATGAAGAGCAGGACGTCACGGCCGTGATCAACGGCACGTCCGAGCGACAGATGCGAAACCAGTTCCACGCCTGGGCGAAATTCATGACCATGGACATGGACAAGCGTGTCGAGGCCGCGGAATGATCGACGAGAAGGCCATCACGGACTTGATCTATCTGGAAGCCGAGCTGCTCGACACCATGCAATGGCAGGCCTGGCTCGATCTGTTTCACCCCGAAGGGCGCTACTGGATGCCGCTCGAATGGCAGCAGCAGGATCCGGTGCTCCAGCCCTCGTTGATGTACGAGGATCTGCTGCTCCTGAAGGTGCGGGTCGAGCGGCTGGCCGGCGAGCGGACCTTCAGCCAGAAGCCGAAGAGCCGTTGCCATCACCTTCTCCAGGCACCGCGGATCGTGGCGTGCGACCCGGCTGCGGGCGTCTACAAGGCGCGGACGTCCTATATCTATACCGAGACCCGCGGTGATCTGCTGGAGCGCTATTCGGGATGGGCGTCGCACGAATTCGTAGAGGTCGGCGATGCCCTGAAGATCAAGCTCAAGCGGGTCGATCTCGTCAATTTCGACGCGCCGTTCGGCAACATCCAGCTTTTCATGTGAGTACGCCTTGACCGCTGCGACCACAGTCTACGCCCGCTTTCGCGAGACCGCCCTTCGCCGGGAGGAGGCGGGCTTCCTCAACGTGCTGCCGGAGACCGCCGATATCTATGGCATCGCGGCAGGCGAGATTTCCTACCGCGCCATGCTCGACCGGGTCGAGCGCCGGCGCTCGGCTTTCGCAGGCCGGGGCTATGGCGAAGGCCACAGGGTCGGGCTGCTGCTCCAGAACCGGCCGGTGTTCGTCGAGCTGTGGTTCGCGCTCAACGCGCTCGGCGTGTCCGTGGTGCCGATCAATCCCGATTTGCGGATCAGCGAGCTCGAATACATCATTGCGCATTCCGAGATGAATGCGGCGTTCGTCCTCGCCGAGCGGCGCGACGAGGTCGAGACCGCGGCGCGCCAGGCCGGCCGGCCGATCCCGGTCGTGACTGATCAGGACGACGTTCCCGTACCCCTCGGAGGTGCGCGGCCTTCGACCGCCGGAACCGAGGCGAGCGAATGCGCGCTGCTTTATACGTCTGGAACCACGGGACAGCCCAAGGGCTGCGTGCTCACCAACACATATTTCCTGCATTCCGGAAACTGGTATCGCGATGTCGGCGGGCTGATCGATCTCAAGCCCGACTGTGAGCGCATGATCACGCCGCTGCCGCTGTTTCACATGAACGCGATGGCGGTGTCGCTGATGGCGATGTTGTCCGTCGGCGGCAGCCTCACCATGCTCGATCGCTTCCATCCACGTACCTGGTGGGCGTCCGTCCGCGACAGCCGCGCGACCTGTCTGCATTATCTCGGCGTGATGCCCTCGATGCTGATGAGCGCGCGGCAATCGGAGCAGGACCGCACGCACACCGTGCGCTTCGGCTTCGGCGCCGGCGTCGACAAGCTCCTGCATGCGCCGTTCGAGGAGCGCTTCGGCTTTCCGCTGCTGGAGGCCTGGGCGATGACAGAGACGGGAAGCGGCGGCGTTATCGCCGCCAATGTCGAGCCGCGCAAGATCGGCACGAGCTGTTTCGGACGTCCGGCCCCCGAGGTCGACGTTCGTATCGTCGACGACAGCGGTAACGACGCGCCGGTCGGGACGCCGGGCGAGCTGCTGGTGCGGCGGGCAGGCGCGGACCCGCGTTACGGCTTCTTCCGCGAGTACCTGAAGAACGAAGCCGCCACCGCCGAGGCGTGGGACGGCGGGTGGCTGCACACCGGCGATATCGTGTCGCGCGATGCGGACGGCGACCTCCATTTCGTCGACCGCAAGAAGAACGTGATCCGCCGTTCCGGCGAGAACATTGCCGCGGTCGAGGTCGAGTCCGTCCTCAACCGCCATCCCGCAATCAGGCAGGCCGCGGTTGCCGCGACGCCCGATCAGGTGCGCGGCGACGAGGTTGCGGCGGTCATCATCGCCGAGGAGGCCGGTGCGGACCGCGCGCGCGCCGAGGAGATCGTGCGCTGGAGCCTGGAGCAGATGGCCTATTACAAGGCGCCGGGCTGGATCTGCTTCGTCGACAGCCTGCCGTTGACCGCGACCGAGAAGATCCAGCGCGGCGGCCTGAAGGACTTTGTCGCCAAGCTGATGGGTGATGGCGCGTTCTTCGACCTTCGCGACCTCAAGAAGCGGCAGGTCTGATCATGAGCGAGATCCGTACCACACTCATCACCGGCGGCAATTCGGGGATCGGCGAGGCACTGGCGAAGAAGCTCGTCGAGAGCGGGCAGCGTGTGGTCTCGGTCGGGCTGGAGAAGCCGGACTGGACGCATGATCTGCTCGCGGCCTATCGCGCTGATCTCTCCAATATCGAGGAGACACGCGCGATGGCACAGGAGATCTGCCACGATCACGCCGTCGATCGGCTCGTGCACAATGCCGGCGTGATCCTGCCGAACCTGCTGCCTGATGCGAAGCCGGAAGACATTTTGATGCTGGCGCAGCTGCACCTGGGCGCGCCGATGCTGCTGACCCAGGCGGCGCTGGAAGGGATGCGTGCGCGCCGCTTCGGCCGCATCGTGTTCGTCTCTTCGCGGGCCGCGATGGGCGCAGCGACGCGGTCGGCCTATTCCGCGACCAAGGCCGGCGTGCACGGCCTGGCGCGGACCTGGGCGCTGGAGCTCGCCGCGAGCGGCATCACCGTGAACGTCGTGGCGCCGGGGCCGATCCTGACCGACAATTTCTGGGGCATCATTCCCAAGGGCTCCGAGCAGCAGGAGCGGATGGCGCGCAACGTGCCGGTCGGGCGGCTCGGCTCGCGCGAGGATGTCGCGCACGCCATCAGTTTCTTCCTCGACGAACGTTCCGATTTCGTCACCGGCCAGGTGCTCTATGTCTGCGGCGGCACCAGCCTGGTCGGCCTTTGCCCGTAGAGCATGATCCGGACCCGGAGGGCCGCGTTAGCGCAAAGTGTGAAGCGGTTTTCCGAAAAGATCATGCCCCAATAGACAAGATCAGATCTGGTTCTGGCGGATGTTCTCGACCATCTTGGCCAGCACGCGCGCACAGACCTCGATGTCGTCGGGCTCGATGCCTTCGATCAGCTTGTCGTAGTTGCTCGCCATGATCGGCCAGATCTTGCGCAGCAGCGCCTCGCCGTCCGCGGTCAGACCTACGACGCGGCGGCGCTGGTCTTCCTCCGCGATCTCGCGCTTGACGAGACCCGATGACACCATGGACTCGACCATGCGGCTCGCCGTCGACTGCTCGGTCACCGCGAGAACGGCGACCTCGTTGACCGTGAGGGTCTTGTAGATGAACAGAACCGACAGCGTCCGGAACACGACATTGTTGATGCCGTGGTCGCTCAGGTCGCGGTTCTGATCGAGATTCCAGCGATTGGCGAGCCGGTTGAACAGATACGGGATGTAGGTTTGCAGCTGGTCCCTCGTCCTCGGCGGACCCGACTGCCATCTGCTCTTGGATTCTCTGGCCATTATCTCTTGCGACTTTGCTTCTTGCTCTCGGTATGAAGTTTTGAAGAAAGGGATTTCAGTACGGACAGTGCGATGTCCAGCTCCCGGGCCGAAACATTCTCGAGCCGTTTGCCGAGATGCTTCTTGTGAACGTCGGCCGCCTTCCTGAACAGCGCCTCGCCCTTGGGCGTCAGGCGCACGATGAACGACCGCCGGTCCTCGCTCGACATTTCCCTGCTGATGAGGTCGTCGGCGAGAAGACGCTGCACCAGCCCCGAGACGTTGCCGCCGGTGACTTTCAGATTTTGCGACAGCTGCCCGAGCGCGAGGCCATCCCGGTAGCGATCGAGCTGGGCCAGCACGTCGAATTTTGCGAGCGACAGGCCGAACTCGGCGTTCAGCATCGAATTCAGCGACGCGAACAGCTCGCCATGCAGCGACAGCAATTGAAGCCAGAGCCGGGTTTCGATCTGCCCAGGGACGGGAACAATGTTCTCTTTGAGTGCTGCCGGCATTGCATGACCATCGAGTACAAGATGTCTCGTCGATTGGAGGGATTATCGCGGGTCTTTCGCTCCGATTAACAATTTGAGAATCGTAGTCAAGTCGCCTGATCCTGACGTCTTGGGGGTCGAACGGCAATCCACTCCCGCGTCCCCCTCCGATGGAATCATGCAAAAGTCTTGATGGTCTGGATCACGCCGTCGAGCTCCTTGCCGGCGCTGTCCTTCAGCGCGGCCTCGCGCAGGCGGCGCGCCCAATCGGCGGCATCCTCGCGTCGTTCGACCAGCTTGATCGCCGCCAGCGTCCTGTCGAATTTCGACAGCCCGCGGCTGTGGGTATCGGAATAGCCTTTCACGAGGCGTCGGCATTGCAGAATCTCGACACCGAGCTGGTAGTTGGTGGCGACCGCGTCGGTTGCGGCCTTGAGCCATCCGTCCCGATGCGCGGTCTCGACCGCGTGACGCAGCGAGCGGCGTCGCAGGCCGCGTAGTCCGGCCACGACGTAGAGCGTCAGGAACCAGGGCAGCGAGTAGGTCCGCACCCGGCGTCCCCGGTTGACGCGGCGGTCGAGCCAGCCGAGGAGGCGCGGCCGCGCGCCGAGCCAGCGGCTGAAGCCCGCGGGCAGCACGCCCATGACCTCCTCCATGCGCGGATGCATGAACTCGGTGGTCTGGAGCACCTGGCCCTCGGACATCTCGAGCTCGCTCTCGATGCGCGCGCGGCGAGCGGCGCGCGTCTTCAGGTCGGCCACGCGGATGACGTCGTCATAGCTCATGGCGTTGGCGAGGTACTTTGCCGCGGTCTCCGTGAAGGCATAGGCGCGCGGACCACCGCCGGCGCTTCGGTCGGCCGCGTGCAACGTCCTGAGAATGTCGAGATACTCGGCGCCATAGGCGACGTCCTGGAAGTCGACGACCTTCCTCAAGCCGGCGCGGGCCATGGTGAGCGCAGGCTCCGGCAGCTCCTGCTTCAGTCTTGCGATGAGCCCGGCAAGATCTGGATCGGGCGTTGCGGGAGAGGGGGCGTGATCGGCCTGCTTTGATGGCGCTGGCGCTGTGACCTCGGGTGAGCCGGCCTTGACCCGGTCAAACGCGGCTTCAAACGTCTCCACGCTGGCCTTGGCGCCTTTCCCACCTGCGCGGATCACGTCGAGATAGCTGTCGCGGCTGAACGGCAGCACAGCGGCCGCCGCGAGCGCACCGAACATCGCGGCCGAGATGACGCTGCCATGCGCGATCGCCAGCGCGTTCAGGTCGAAGATGATCTCGGACTTGGCGGCAACCCCGATGGCGCCGGTGACGGCGCCGCCGTCGGCGATGCCGTTGCCCGGTGCGATCTTCTCGCCGATCGCAAACGACCGGTGGTTGGATGCGATCAACGTGGTGCGATCCGGCGTCACGAGGCCGCGCAGGATCGATCGGCCGGCCTCCATGAATTCCGCCGCCATCACCACGTCGACGTCGCCGGGCGTCGGTATCAACGACAGGATCGGCTTGCGGCCGTCCAGCGGCGGCATCGCCTCGATATAGTAGATCGTGGCGCCGGTGCGCTGGGCGACGCCGGGGACCGAGGTCGATTGCGCGACCCAGCCATGGTTCTCCGCGAGCTGAACGATCCAGTCGGTCAGCACGCCGCCACCCTGGCCACCCATCGCGACGATCGCGATGGAGATTGGCCGCTCGGTCGCCTCGCCGGCGGCGGGGAGGGCCAGCCGGATAGTCTCGTCTCTCATGCCAGTGCCTCGAGCGCCGGACGCCGGCGATCACGCCGCCGTTGCAACCAGCCGATCACGGCCATCGCAACCTTGGATTTGAACCTGTCCCAGCCGGTCGGATTGTGAATGACGTCCGCGCGATAGAACGAGGGGCAGAGCACGGCGGCCTCGGAGACCTCGCCGCAATTGCCGCAGCCGACGCAGGAATTGTCGATCGCCGCAACGGGATCGTCGCGCAAGGGGTCGTCCAGCTGCTTCACCGAAAGCGACGGGCAGCCCGAGAGACGGATGCAGGCATGGTCGCCGGTGCAGACGTCCTCGTCGACACCGAAGCGCTCCTTGACGGTGCGCACTCCGTCCTTGATGGCCTTGTTGATCTGCGGCTTCACGCGGCGTTGCTTGTTCAGCATGCATTCGGAGGACGCGACGATGACCTTGGGGCCTTCCTCCTTGGTCGTCAGCGCCTCCTTCAGCGTGTCACGCATTTTGCCGACATCATAGGTGCGGTCGAGCTGGCGTACCCACTGGCCGCCGATGCCCTTCACGGCCTTGACGATCGAATTGTTGGTGTCGCGCCGCTCGTTGGTCGCGCGCGACGAGAGGATGTCCTGACCGCCGGTCGCCGAGGTGTAGAAATTGTCGACGATGACGAACACGCCGTCATGCTTGTTGAACACGGCATTGCCGATACCGCTGGTCAGTCCGTTGTGCCAGAAGCCGCCGTCGCCCATCACCGCGATCGAGCGTTTGTCGGCCTTGACGTTGAAGGCCGAGGTCGAGGCCGGGCCAAGGCCGAAGCCCATGGTGGTCGCGCCGATATTGAAGGGCGGCAGGATCGAGAACAGATGGCAGCCGATGTCGGCCGAGACATGATGCTGGCCGAGCTCTTCCTCGACGAGCTTCATGGCGGCGAAGATCGGCCGCTCCGGGCAGCCGGTGCAGAGCCCGGGCGGGCGCGCCGGCACGACCTGCTTGAGCTTCTCGACCGCGGGGTGATTGAGCACGGGAACGGCGTCCGGCGCCGGCGGCCGGTTGCCGAGCAGCCGCGGCTCGGTCTTCTCCAGGAAGTCCCTGACGCCGCCGAGCAGAACCTGTGCGGTGTAGTCGCCACCCATCGGCAACACGTCCTTGCCGTGGATGCGCGCCTGGATGTCCCTGCGGCGCAGCACGGTGTTGATCGCCTGCTCCAGATATTCCGGCTGGCCTTCCTCGACGATCAGGACGGCGTCCTTGTCGACGCAGAACTCCGCGACCTCGGTGTCGATCACGGGGTAGGTGACGTTCATGACGTAGAGCGGAACCTGCGTGTTGCCGTAGGCATCCGACAGCCCGAGATATTGCAGCGCGCGGATCACGTTGTTGTACATGCCGCCCTGCATGATGATGCCGACCTTGCCCTGCTTCGGCCCCATCCATTCATTCAGCCTGTTGTCCCGGATGAAGCCGATCGCCGCGGGCATCCGCGTCTTGATCTTCTCCTGCTCATGCTCATGGGCCGCCGGCGGCAGCACGATGCGGTTGACGTCGCGCCTGGGGTTGTTGAGCGCGTCCTTGATGGTGTGCGCCGGCTTGACGTTGTCCTTGCAGGCGAAGCTGCCGTGCATGTGGCAGGCGCGGACGCGGACCTCGAGCATCACGGGCGTGTTCGAGAATTCGGAGAGCTCAAAGCCCTTCTCGATTAGATTGACGATGCATTCATGATCGGGGCGGGGATCGAGCAGCCACATCTGCGATTTCATCGCGAAGGCGTGGGTCCGCTCCTGCATGATGGACGAGCCTTCACCATAGTCCTCGCCGACGATGATCATGGTGCCGCCGGTGACGCCGCCCGAGGCGAGATTGGCGAGCGCGTCGGAGGCGACGTTGGTGCCGACCGTCGACTTCCACGCCACCGCGCCGCGCAGGGGATACATCACCGAGGCCGACAGCATCGCCGCAGCAGCCGCTTCGTTGGCGGAGCTCTGGAACACGACGCCGAGATCGTCGAGCACGTCCTTGGCGTCGGCCAGCACGTCCATCAGATGCGAGATCGGAGAGCCCTGGTAGCCGCCGACATAGGCGACGCCGGATTGCAGCAGCGCCTTGGTGATGGCGAGGATGCCTTCGCCGCGGAACGTATCGCCGTCGCCGAGCCGGAGATCCTCGACCTCGCGAGCAAAAGACCGTTCAGCCATTGCACCCTCCAGAAATATGCGGTAGCATACGTTTATATATGAAGTAAGTCAACGCCGCGCCATGCTATCACGCTTGCGGACCTCTGCTCCGGCAAGGCGATCATGAGCCAGCGACAGGGTAGGGCCAATGCTGAAGCTGCCTCGCTTTAGAGCCGCCGCCGTCCAGGCTTCACCTGTCTATCTCAACCCGGGCGCGACAGCCGACAAAGCAGCTTCACTGGTCCGTGAAGCCGCAGCCAATGGCGCGAAGCTCGTCGCGTTCCCCGAGGTGTTCGTTCCCGGCTATCCCTACTGGAACTGGATCACCGATCCCGTCACGGGCAGCGCATGGTTCGAGAAGCTCGCCAAGGCATCGGTGCTGGTGCCGGGTCCGGAGGTCGATGTCGTCAGGAAGGCCGCGCGCGACACCGGCTGCCACGTCGTGCTCGGCGTGAACGAGCGCAGCCCGGTGTCGCTGGGCGCGATCTACAATACCCTGGTTTTCATCGGGTCGGACGGCGCGGTGCTTGGCAAGCACCGCAAGCTGGTGCCGACCTGGGCGGAGAAGCTGACCTGGACCGGCGGTGACGGATCGAGCCTGCGCGTCTATGATACCGAGATCGGGTGTCTCGGCGGGCTCGCCTGCGGCGAGAACACCAACACGCTCGCGCGCTTTGCGCTGTTGGGGCAGGGTGAGCTCGTGCATGTCGCCAGCTACATCTCGCTTCCGGTCGCGCCCCCCGACTACGACATGGCGGAGGCGATCAAGTTGCGCGCGATCGCCCATTCCTTTGAGGGCAAGATTTTCACGATCGTCTCCTGCTCGACCGTGTCGGAGGAGATCATCACTGCGATGGAAACGGTCGTCCCCGACGCGCGTGCGCGCCTGCAGCGCAAATCGAGCGCGTTCTCCGGCATCATCGGACCTGATGGCCGCGTGGTCGGCGATGCCCTCATCGACGACGAAGGCATCGTCTACGCCGACATCGACCTCGACCGCTGCATCCAGCCGAAGCAGATGCATGACGTCGTCGGGCACTACAACCGGTTCGACATTTTCGATTTGCGGGTCAACCGACGTCCGCTGGCGCCGCTGGGCCTCGCAGACGGTGAGGGCGATGACGCGGGGCAGGGCTTCACGCCGATCCCGCTCAGATCGGAATAATGGTTGGGCGCGTCGATAGAGCGGCGCCACGAGACAGGACTTGGAGGATAGGATGCGCGAGAACGTCGTCGGCCGGGCCAATGTCGAAGATACCCCCGAGCTCAAGGCTTATTACAAGGACCTCGAAAAGTACGAAGCCGGTGCGCTGTGGACGGTCGCCAACAAGATCGAGCCGTGGGCGCCGCAATCGGCGTCCGTTCCCGTGCTCTGGCGTTACAACGATCTGCGCGAGCACGTGCTGCGCTCGGTCGAACTGGTCTCGCCGGAGAAGGCGGGGCGGCGGGTGATCTATCTCAACAATCCCGGCCGCCGCGATGTGTCGGCCGCGGTCGGCTGGCTCTATTCGGGATTGCAGGTGATGCATCCCGGCGAAGTCGCAACCGCGCACGCGCACTCGGCTTCAGCCCTGCGCTTCATCATGGAAGGGTCGGGCGCCTACACCATCGTCGACGGTCACAAGATGACGCTGGGGGCGCGGGATTTCGTGCTCACGCCGAACGGAACCTGGCACGAGCATGGCGTCGAAGGCAACGGCTCGGTATGCATCTGGCAGGATGGCCTGGACATCCCGCTGGTCAACGCGCTGGAGGCGAACTTTTTCGCGGTCCATCCCAAGGTGCAACAGGAAGACTCCGGCTATCCCGTGGACGACATGACCAAGACCTGGGGCAATCCCGGGCTTCGGCCGGCGGATTCGAAATGGTCGAAGGGCTATTCTCCCATGTTCAAATACGAGTGGGAGCCGACCTACGAGTCCTTGCGCAAATACGCCGCCGCGACCGACGGTTCGCCCTATGACGGCATTCTCATGAACTACGTCAATCCGATCTCCGGCGGACACGTGATGCAGACGATCGGCGCGAGCATGCAGCTGCTGCGGCCGGGCGAGAAGACGAAGTCGCATCGGCACACCGGCAGCTTCATCTACCAGGTCGCCAAGGGCCGCGGCTATTCGATCATCGCCGGCCAGCGTTTCGAGTGGCAGGAACGCGACATCTTCTGCGTTCCCTCCTGGGCCTGGCATGAGCACGGCAACGCCTCGGGTAGCGAGGACGCCTGCCTGTTCTGCTTCAACGATCTGCCCGTCATCGAGAGTCTCGGCTTCTACCGGGAAGAGGCCTATGGCGACAACGCCGGCCATCAGCCGGTTGCCGCCTGACGTCCCCCGCAGAATTCAACCGAAAGAGCCGGATAAAGCTTCATGCGCCTTGTTACCTACACCTTGCGCTCCAGCGGTGCCCGCCTTGGGGTCCTCGTTGATGGATTGGTCGTGGACGTCGAGCACCTCGGTGCGTCGCATGGCTTTGCATGGCCGAGCGACATGCTGTCGTTCATCGACAACAACGCGACGCTGCTGCCGGCGCTAAAGGAGCGTCTGGACGATGCCGATGGACGCTTGCCGGCCGGTTCCGCCGTTCCGGTCGAAGACGTGAAGCTGCAGGCGCCCATCCCGCGTCCGCGAAAGAACATTTTTGGCATCGGGCTGAACTACCGCGCGCATGTGGCGGAGTCCGCCAAGAGCCTGGACACGGACAAGGATCTCCCGAAGCAGCCGGTCGTCTTTTCCAAGCCGCCGACGTCGGTGATCGGCCCCGGCGGCGCGATCCAGCACAATGCGAAGATGACGCAGCAACTCGACTGGGAAGTCGAGCTCGCCGTCATCATCGGCAAGACCGCAACCCGCATCGCGACCGACAAGGCGATGGACCACGTCTTCGGCTATTCGGTGTTGATCGACATCTCCGCGCGCGACAATCGCCGCGCCGGCCAGTGGATCTTCTCCAAGGGCATGGACACCTATGCGCCGTTCGGCCCCTGCATCGTGACCGCGGACGAAATTCCCGACCCGCATGACCTGCGGCTGTGGCTGACCAAGAACGGGGTCATGAAGCAGGACTCCAATACCAAGTACATGATCTTCGACATCCCGGTTTTGATTTCCGACATTTCGTCGGGCATGACACTCGAGCCGGGCGACATCATCGCGACGGGAACGCCGGAAGGCGTCGGCGCCGGCAGGACTCCCCAGGAATGGCTGTGGCCGGGCGACGTGGTGGAAGCGGGGATCGACGGCGTCGGTGTCATCCGGCATCCGGTCGTTGCGATCTGATGACGTCGTTCTCGTTCGACCGCGAGCTGAGGTTCGGAGACTGCGATCCCTCGGGGATCGCGTACTTCCCGTCCTACCTGAACATCCTCAACGGTGTCGTCGAAGACTTCTGGGCGAGAATCGGGTTTCCGTGGCCGGAGCTGATCACGGTCCGGAAGATCGGGACGCCCACGGTGCACCTGACCTGCGACTTTTCCCGGCCGTCGATGTTCGGCGATCTCCTGACGTTCAACTTGCATATCGGCCGGGTCGGCGGATCGTCGCTCCATCTGGAGCATGTCGTCTCCGGCGCGAACGGCAAGCGCTGTCAGATCCTTGCGGCGACGTCGCTGGTGGATCACCATGCGATCCCGTGGCCCGATGACATTCGCGCCGCGCTGATGGCGCATGCGAGCGTCGGCGAGGGCACCGAGGCAACGCCCGCATGATCTCGCTCTTCATGACATTCTCCGATCCGGCAGGCGAACGGCGAATTCATCCTGACGAGGTTGACGCCGTAGCGGAGCTCGTCGGATCGATCCCTGATATGACCGAGGGCTTGCTGTTCACGCCGCTCGAGCAGTCGGTCGATCATCCCTACAAGGCCGATGGCTCCGGCCCGGTGTTTGCGCTTCAACTACGGTTTCCGGACGTGTTCGCCTGCGAGGCGGCAATGGACCGCGGCGGCATACTTGCCGGTCTCGCGACGGGGGCCGGACTGGCGAGCCTCACCGGCTTGGACGTCACGCACCAGGTCATGCTGACGCGCGCGTTTCCCGTCGGCGTCGCCGAACATCCGGCAGGCACGACCACTCCGTGCAGCTACCTCGTGCACTATCCCGGCCCGGCGGAAGACATGAACGCCTGGAACCTGCACTATCGCGAGCATCATCCATCGATCATGCGAACCTTCCCTGATGTTCGCCAGATCGAGATCTACACCCGGATCGATTGGGTCGACCGGCTGCCGTCGCAGCGCGTCGAGCACATGCAGCGCAACAAGCTGGTCTTCGACAGCCCGCAAGCCCTCGCGCAGGCGCTGGCCTCCGACGTGATCCAGCGAATGCGCGCAGACTTCGTCCAGTTCCCGCCATTCACAGGCGGCAACAAGCATTTTCCGATGCTGACGCGGGTGGTCAGGTCTAGGCCCTAGACAGCCGAGAGCGTGAAAAAATATCGCGTGAGCCCGTTGGTTCGGATTGATCGCCAGATGTCCGCTCTGGCGTTCGTTTCAGAAAAACTACGGGGGCGGCAAATCGAGGCCGTTGGGTAGCCTGATCCAAAGAACGGTTTGCTCGTCTGGGGAATGACGAGACAGATGGCCCTTTCCGTGTGTGTCCTCCACCAACACGAACTCGCCCGCAGAGACGCTCCGCACCTCGCCGTCGCTCGTCTCGTATTCGACCGCGCCAGTCAGTCTGACGGTCAATACCCGCGCGGGAACGGTGTGCCAATCGACCTGTCGCATACCGGCAGGGATTTGGGTAACCTCCATGCTTGACGCGGGATAGCGCTGGGGCACCTGAAACGGCTTAGCACCAGGAGCGACGGTCAGCTTTGCCGTCATGGGGATTTCCACCTCACCGAAGTGAGATTCACCGTCCGGGGTTGCGTATATCCGAAGACACTTCATCGGCTGTCACCTTTTGGCTCGCCAGCGCAAACAAGACCACCCTGCCATGACTGCGGCGAGGGTGATCACGGCTCTGATGGGTTGGTCCGCTACGGGCGACGGCCCGCTTCGGGCCAAAAGCCGCCTTCTCCGCCAAATCCGGTTTGTTCTTATCGGGCCCCCGGGCGGCGCCCGAGGCCGTATCGCGTCGTATCAGCGCCGACATCCTGATGCTAGATTTCACAACGGCGGGGAGCACCTGCTTCCTGCTTCAGACCGAACAGGAGGACGACATGCCTGATAGCGTCTACAAGGTCATTGAACTGATCGGTACCAGCAGCGACTCATGGGAGAAGGCGGCCGCCAATGCGGTCGGGCAAGCTTCAAAAACTCTCCGGGATCTTCGCATTGCAGAGGTCGTCAAGCTCGATATGCAACTGGATGAGAAGGGAAACGTAGAGGCCTATCGCGCCAAGCTCAACGTCTCGTTCAAGTTCGAGGGGGCCTGAGCCTCGGCACCTCGCCCCCGCTTGCGGGGCGAGGTTGGCTCACTGAAGAAAGGCGCGCGGCCGTCCGGGAAGCAGCGCCCTGGTCCAACCGGGAGCCGGTATGCTTTGATGCGTGGGGCGGGAACTGCAACGCGTGGTGACCTCATGTACATCGTCATTCGCAAGTACACCAAGGTTCGTTCGGTTGCGGACGCTGCCCGCCGCGCCAAGAGCGGCGTCGGTCAGATCCTGAAGCAATCGCACGGATTCAGATCGTACTACGTGCTGGATGGGGGCGACGGCGTTGGTGTCGCTGTGATGATATTCGAGGACCGCGAAAGCGCCAATGCAGCGAACGCCAGGATAATGGAGTTTATTCAAGCAAGTCTGCATGACCTCGATCTTGGGGATCCCGAAATCACTGCCGGCGAAGTGTTGGTAAATATAGAACCTGATGCGTCCTCGGCATGAAGTACTCGTAAACGCCGCCAGCTGTGCGGGGTGCCGGTCCTTGCCGCTGCTGTCGATCTGATCGTTGTCGCGCAGGGGCGATCGCGCCCTGGACATCCAGATGTCGTCGGTCAGGAATATTCGACTGCTCATGCTTTTCGAGGAGTAACAACATGAGGCAACACGATTTCGAACCATCTTTCATCTCGGCGACCGTCTGGACGCCGCTCGTAGCTATGGACGTCGCGATGCCGCCCCGAGATCCTGATGAAGACGAGGAGGAGGACGAGGACGACGAGGACGAGGATGAAGCCGACGAGCCGGCAGTCGTCCGCGAGCCGGATGAAGACTAGGCCGTGAACCCATAAAGTAGGGAGGACCGGCGCCGCATGATGCCGAGTATTCGACGAACCTTGTGCATATCGTGTCAGAGCGATAGCAGTAGGGGCGGAAATCTCGCTCTTGCGAATTAAGGCACTTAAGCCGACGTAAGGACGCTCAAATATGCTCACTGTCTATGGCGAAGGTCGTGGGTTCCGTGTCGTTTGGCTGCTCGAAGAGTTGGGTGTGGCTTATCGGCTGCGCCCGGTCGATCTGTTTGCTCTCGAGAATGATCCCGATTTTCTTGCGATCAACCCCGCCGGCTTTATCCCGGCGCTGCAGGACGGCGAGATGATCATGGTCGAGTCGATCGCGATCCTCGAATACCTGCTCGCCCGCCACGGCCCGAGCCCGCTCGCCGTCGCCCCGGATGATCCGGCTTTCGCCGCCTATCTGCAATTCCTCCATTTGGGAGAGGCTGGGCTCGCTGGACCAATGAACGCCGTCATCGTCGGTCGCGCGCTCGCCCCCACAGCAGAGCGAAACGCCCGGGTCACAATCTGGGCACTGGAGACCTTTCATAGCCGGCTGGGATTGGTCATCCAGCGTCTCGCAAGTCGTCCATTTCTCGCCGGAGACCGGTTCACCGCTGCTGACATTTCAGTGAGCTACGCTCTCCTGCTTGGTCTGCGAACCAGCAACTATACCCCGGGTTCAGTCGAGCGTGCCTATCTCGCCCGCACGACGACACGTCCCGCCTACGCCCGGGCGATGGAAAGCTGCCAAGCCACCAAGGTTTGGGCGGAGAGATCACCGGCGTTGTAGAGCCAAGTCGTGACTCCACAGAAGGGGATTCCCACGAGCGGCTTGGACTAGCCAGTGTCGGCCAGTCCGCGCTATAATCTCTCCATGGGCTGGGATGCGAAAGACGTAGCGCTGCTCAAAAGGCTCTGGGCCGCGGGACAGAGCGCGGCACAGATTGCGCGCCGTCTCGGGTGTAGCCGTAACGCGGTCTGCGGGATGTTAACCCGTTCGGGCTTGAAGCGTGGCCACAAGCCGCCAACAGCAAGACCCAAGATCAGGCCGCCCCCGAAAGTAAGGCCGGCGTCTTCGGCCGCCCTGGTACGTCGGGTAGAAAAGAAGGTGTCGCGGAGCACCGCAGAGAAGCAGCAGCCCAAGGAATTCAGCAAGCAGCAGCTGTACGCCATTCTAGCTGAGGCGGTCAGGAACACTGGCTAAGCGCTAACCACGACGGGCGTTACGCTCCGCGTCCGTGCCCTGGTCCAGCTCGAACGGTTCGGCTGTCGTGACCATTCCCCAAGCCTTGGTCTGCTTCGGGTCTTGGCCGTGTAAAAACGGTTTCACGGGAGGTCGGTTCTGAGGGTTAGGTGCCGAGGACGTCTCAGGCCGCGATCGCAGCGATTAGCCGCTTGGTTCCGATGATGTTCATGACCCGTGTCAGATTGTAGGCCAGGACGGAGAGTGCCATCTCAGCGGCGACCTTCGGAAGGGTTTTGGTGAGGAAGTGCGTCGCTCCCATGCGGGCCTTCATCGTGCCGAACGGATGCTCGACTGTCTCGCGACGC
>NZ_JASAUS010000144.1:0-19047 GCF_029953005.1 Bradyrhizobium sp. Mp27
GCGGGCGTGGCGTTCGCGGTTGGAGGTGATGGGGTTGGCTTCGCAACCGAATCCTACGCCGCATCAGCGCTTTACCCCTCAGGCGCACTCTTACGAATAAGACGGGCTAAAAAGTTCCATCTGGAATCCCCGATCTATCCATGTTGAAGTGAAACTTAGGCCCAGGTTCCGGCTTTCACTTTACGGGAGAGGTATCGTGAAGCGAATCCTGAAACGAATCCTGAAACCCGTTACGTACATCCTGGCGGCCATCTACTTTCTGGTGGATGCGGTCTTCATGGCCGTGGCGAGGCCAATGGGACGCTGGATTGGTCGGCATTTCGAATTCAAGTGGTTGCGCGCCTGGATCAGGTCGCTGTCCCCCTATCCCTCGCTCGCCCTGTTTTCCGTGCCCGTGATCATTCTGGAGCCGATCAAGCCGGTGGCGGCCTACCTCGCAGCAACGGGTCAGGTCGTGAGCGCCGCCGTGACTTTCATCATCGGCGAACTGCTCAAGCTCGTGCTGGTCGAGCGCCTGTTCCATCTCACCCGCGACAAGCTGATGCGGATTCCGGCGTTCGCCTGGGTGTACGGCAAGTTCACCGAGGTGAAGGCGTGGCTGCAGGCAACCGACGCCTGGCGCGCCATCCGCGCCCTGAGCCGCGCGGCGAGGGACACTGTTGTAAGGGCGAAAGCAAGGCTGGTCGGCGGCTTCAGCAGGCTGGTGACCTCCAGGGATTAGGGGCAGGCGCGTTGTCGCTATGCGAGCTTGCGCGCTGCGGCGGTGGCCTTGTCGCCCGTGTTCGGGGTGCCGGTGGGCTCGATGAGCATGAGGTGAACCTCCTCGCGTGCGACCGGGCGATGCTCGACCCCTTTGGGCACGACATAGAGTTCGCCCGGACCGAGCGTCACCGTGCGATCCCGCAATTCGATGTCCAGACTGCCTTTCAGGACGAGAAAGAAATCGTCGGTGTCGTCATGCTTGTGCCAGGTGAACTCGCCCTTCACCTTCACCACCATCACGTCGCAATCGTTGAAGGTCGTGACCGTGCGCGGCGACCAGAAATCCCCAAAGGTCGCGAGTTTGTCGGCAAGCGATATCTTGTCGGCCATGTTTCACCCCGTTGCTCTCTCGTGAGGCACGATTTGGGATCGGACGGCCGGCACGGCAAGATCGTATCCGTTAACCGGCCGAGGTGGCCGCGAACGTCCGCTGCAACCTTCAGGCGCGGTTCTTTCCCTCAAGCCATGCATCATAGGCATGGTGATTCCAGAGCACTTGGCGTAAAGAGCGCCCTGATCACATCCAGCGTGCGGCCGGGCCGTTTGCCGCGCACGCAACTCAGGTCCGCCGGTTCACCGTTCCGCGCCTGACATTAACCAAGGTTCTCCATCCCGTGTCTTTTCCGGCCCTGACCCCGCCGCTCGCCCACGCTTTGGCCGAGCGGAACTATGATTCACCCACCCCCGTCCAGCTCGCCGTGCTCGCGGACGAAGCCGCCGACCGCGACCTCCTGGTTTCGGCCCAGACCGGCTCCGGCAAGACCCTCGCTTATGGCCTCGCCATGGCCAGGGATCTGTTTGGCGATGCCGAGCGGTTCGAGCAGGCCGGGGCGCCGCTCGCCCTGATCGTGGCGCCCACCCGCGAGCTCGCCTTGCAGGTTCAGCGCGAATTGGCGTGGCTGTATGAACATGCCGGCGGGCGGGTCGTCTCCTGCGTCGGCGGCATGGATCCGCGGCGCGAGCAGCGCGAGCTTGCGGCGGGCGCTCACATCGTCGTCGGCACGCCCGGCCGGCTCTGCGATCATTTGCGGCGCGGCCGTCTCGACATCTCGGAATTGAAGGTGGTCGTCCTCGACGAGGCCGACGAGATGCTCAATCTCGGCTTTCGCGAGGACATGGAATTCATCCTCAAGACCACGCCGGAGACACGCCGCACTTTGCTGTTCTCGGCGACGTTCCCGCGCGGCATCGTGGCGCTGGCCAAGCAATATCAGCAGCAGGCGTTTCGGATCGAGGTCGCCGGCGATGAAGGCGGTCACGCCGACATCGAGTACCGCGCCATCCGGGTCGTTCCCGGTGATGTCGAACATGCCGTCGTCAACGTGCTGCGCTTCTTCGAGTCGCCGAGCGCACTGGTGTTTTGCAGCACGCGCGATGGCGTCCGGCATCTGCAGGCGGCGCTGCTGGAGCGCGGCTTCTCCGTGGTCGCGCTATCAGGCGAATTGACGCAGAACGAGCGTACGACGGCGCTCCAGTCGCTCCGGGACGGACGCGCCCGCGTCTGCGTGGCGACCGACGTCGCCGCGCGCGGCATCGACCTGCCGAGCCTCGACCTCGTCATCCATGCCGACCTGCCCAACGACGCCGAGGTCATGCAGCATCGCTCGGGCCGCACCGGTCGTGCGGGTCGAAAGGGGACAAGCGTCCTGCTGGTGCCGCCCGCGCGGCGGCGGCGCGCGGAGCTGCTGCTCAATCTCTCGGGTATCGAGGCGGTCTGGGGCACCGCGCCGCAAGCGGAGGAAATCCGCAAGCTCGATCACGAGCGCATGAAGGACGTGTTGTTCACCGAGGAGACGACCGCGGACGATCTGGTGCTGGCGCAGGCGCTGCTGGCCGAGCGGTCGGCCGAGGATATCGCAGCCGCACTCGCGCGGCTCTATCGCGCACGGCTGCCGTCGCCCGAAGACATCATCGATCCCGGCGAGCGAGCCGGCCGGTCGCGCGACGATCGCGGGCGCGACAATGTCCGCGCACCGCGCGACGATGCCCGTACTTCGCGCGGCGATGATCGCCCCGAAAGGCCTCGACCCAAATCAGGAAAATCGTCGGCGAAACACGGCATGGCGGACGGCAGCGTCTGGTTCCGGGCCAACATCGGACGAAGAAAGAATGCGGAAGCACGCTGGCTCTTGCCGATGATTTGCCGCCGCGGCGGCATCGACAAGGGCGACATCGGCGCCATCAAGATCATGGACACGACGACCGAGTTCGAGATTTCCGAGCGGGTCGCGGAATCCTTCGCTGCCAAGATCAAGCGTCCGGACAAGGAAGACAATATCCGCCTCGAACCGATGACGGATGCGCCGCAGCGGCAGGCGCCTTCGGAAGAGCGGTCAAGGCCGCCCCGGCGCGAGAGCGGCGACAGCGATCATCGCGAACGTCGCGACGATCGCCCGCGCGATGCAGCTGGATTCAAGCCCCGCGACAAGGCTCACGGCGAGCGCAGGCCGAAATTCGACGATGCTCCTTCGTTCGGAAAGAAAAAGAAGCACAAGAACAAGCCTGGCCATGCCGAGCCGGCAGTCACGCCGTGGCCGCTGAAGGGCGCGCCTGGAAAAAAGAAGGCGAAGAAAAAGCATCGGGGCTGAACTGCGCCTGACCTGCAGACAGCAATGATGCCGCCGGATTGCGCCGGCGACATCATCTGAAAAGTCAGCTGCGAACTCAGCGGCCGCCGCCGCCGCCGCCGCCACCTCCGCCGCCGCCGCCACCGCCGGCATCACGCATCGACGAGCTGTAGCGGGGGTCGGTCTGCTTCATGTAGATGGGCGAGGTGTCGTGAGTGAGGTTGACGCGGCTTCTGCCAGCCGGGGTCGGCGTCTCGACCAGGATACCGCAGCCCTCGAAGAAGGCGGAATCGCAGCCGTAGGTCCGGACCTGCGCCGCGTTGGCACTGGTTGCGCTGAACGGGACCGCTGCAGCGAATGCAATCAAAGCAACTTTCGACAATGTGAGTTTCACGGAAATTCTCCAGTCTCGGTTCGGCGAGACCAGAACGGCCCGCGCACACCTTCGACGGGGGGTGATCGAAGGCGGTTCGAGGGGCGGCTTCACGCGCGCGTGAGCCGGGCGGGGACGTTATGTCGCAGCGAGGTCGCGAAGCATGTAGGTCGCGCCTTCGCCATAGGAGGCGAGCTTTGCGCGCGCCTCCGCATCCGCCGCGACGGGCCGGAAGCCGAGACGCTCCCATAACGGCCGCGTGGCGTAGACCGAGACCAGCGCGAGCGTTGTGATGTGTGATGCGCGCGCCAGCTTCTCGATATCGGCAATATAATCGGGCGCGATACCACCGCGGAAATCGGGCAGCACGGCGACGTCGTGCACGTAGAGACAATCCGCATCATCGGGCAATTTTTGCAGGAAGCCGTTGAGCGGTGGAATCCGGTGCTGCTTCCACGGATGCGCGAGTCCGTAGCCGGCGATCTCTTCGTCGGCGATAAGCAGACGGCAGCCATCGGGATAGAGCCGTATCTTCTCCGCGAACACGTCGGGACTCTCAGGGAGATCAGGATGGATCCGCGCTGCGATCGCGCTGATCGCGACCAGGTCGGAGGTGCGCGCGGGACGCCAGTGCGGCTTGCTCATGTCGGTCCGTTGGTCGGTCTCACCCATTCAGTTTATTCCGTCGCGACGATGCGCGCAGCGAAAAATATCTTTGCCGGCGTCGCAGGAATACGAAGCGTTGCGCGGCGTCCTACCACATGCAAGCCAATTGCATGACAGGAGAACCCATGACGTCCTCGATCCGCCTCGCGCTCACGCTCGCCGTATCGCTCGCCATCATCCCCGCCGCCTTCGCCGCGCCGCCGACCAAGACCGGCAAGACCGACAAGGGCAACGTGCTCACCGACGCCAAGGGCATGACGCTCTACACCTTCGACAAGGATGCGGACGGCAAGTCGGCCTGCAACGGTCCTTGTGCGACAAACTGGCCGGTGCTGAAGGCCGAGGCGAGCGATGCCGCGGGAGACGGCTACACCGTCATCACGCGCGACGACGGATCCAGGCAGTGGGCTTACAAGGGCAAGCCGCTCTACACCTTCGCCAAGGACCAGAAGCCCGGCGACATCACCGGCGATGGCTTTCTGAACGGCGCCTGGCATCTGGCGATGCCGTGAGCGGACAATCCGCTGCGGCAATGCGAGGTGGTGTCTGACACTGACGAGATGCCACCGGTCTTTTGCCTCGGACGCAGCGCAGCGCCGTATTGGCGATGCGACGTAACGTTCAATGCGGTGCGCTGCGGTGCGGCTCCATCAACTCGCAATCAATCAATGACAGGGCGCCATCCGGAAACGGCCGAATCCTCGCCGCGCACCCCGGAGAAGGGCCACCGGCACCGGCGTCTCCGAACCGCTCGCCGGACTGATCTCAAATTGGCGGAACTAATCGCGACAACTTCAAAGAAGTAAGAATGCCGCCCGTGGCGCGCCGTCGCTTGAATCGAATTTATTCAAGTCGAGAGTCCGAAAGCGAACCGAAGGCCCGATTTTGGTTGGTCATAGTTGGTCCCGGCGGGGGCGAAAGCGGCATATCGGCAGCAGCATCCCTCCATTTGAGAGTAGGGGCACTGGTTTCCCGGTGCGGTCCGCACCTGGGAGCTTCTGGGAGTCTTCAATCCATTATCTGGTTTCGCGTGAGGGAATGAATGACCATGAATGATGCCAATCTGAAAGCCGAGACGAACGCCACTGCGCTGAACGGGACGGCGAATGGCGGTGCAATGCCCAGGTTCGACATGCCATTTTTCAACTTCCAGGCGATCTTCGGCGATCTCGCCGAGCAAGGCGCCGCGCGGGCCAAGGCAAATTTAGAGCGGATGAGGGCGGCTTCCGAGGAGGTCACCGAAGCTCTCCGCGAAGCCTGTTCGACCAATGCCACGCGTGCCGCCGATTACGGCACCAAGGTCATCGAAATATCAAACATCAATACCAGCTCCGCGCTGGAGTTCCTGTCCCAGCTTGCGGATGCGAGGTCGTTTGCGGAGGTCGTGAACCTCTCCACCACCCACAACCGCAAGACCCTTGAAGCGGCTTCTCGCCAAAACCGGGAGCTTTGGGACCTCGCCCAGAAGGTCGCAAGCGAGACGGCCGAGCCGATCAAGAAGAGTTTCAACCTGGTTCTGCACAGGGCTGCTTGAGCCGAGGCTACTGGCCGCGTGGATCGGCTGGACGAGCGTCCTCGCCAGAAGGGACGCAGTCCAGCCGAGGCGGCGAAGCCTTGCCGTGAGAAGCCTTGCCGTGAGGTGATGCCAAGCTGGAGCAAGCTGGAGGAAGTCAGGATGGGTATGGTGATGATCAAATGCCCGGAAACGGGCCACGCCATTCCGACGGGCATCGAGATGGATCGCGAAAGATTTCGGTGCAGTACGGTGTTCTTCTCGCGCACATATTGCGGGATGTGCGCGGCGACGCATGAGTGGTTCGCCAGGGAGGCCTGGGTCTATGAAACGGTCTTGGCGAACGGGAAGTCCGGGGGCGGGCAGCCGTTCCGCGCGGGCGCGGTGTGAAGCAGCCTGACGGCATCCTGCGAAACGATCCGGTCGATCCTGCGGCTCATCACCTTGTAGCACTCGCAGGCGACGACCTCGAGTCGCGGCCGATCGATCTCGAGTTGGCCGCGCCGACTGGATTTCAGGGCCCTTGAGGTTCGAAGTGCGCTCACGACGTGCGTGACGGTGGTCCGCCGGACGCCGAGCAATTCCGACAAGGTCTCTTGCGTCAGGTGCAGGACGTTACGACTGCCCTCCGTCCGATCGTGAATGTGAAGCAGCCAGCGGGCCAGCCGGGCCTCGACGGAGTGCAGTGCATTGCAGGCCGCGACGTGCAGGAATTGCGTCATCATCGCCCTGGTGACGATCTGAACCGCGCTTGCGAGGGCGGGACTGCGTTCGAGCGTCGCTTGAAATCGCGCGGGCGATATCTGCAGTGCGGTCCCGGCCACGCGGACAACCGCCGTCAGGGGGGATCGGACGGGGCCGAGCGCCGTCATGAGGCCGACGACGCCGTCGTTGCCGATCACGGCGGTCGCGGCCGTCTGGCCGTTCGGCAACTCCATGATGAGGGCGATCGCGCCGCTGCACGGGAAGCAAAGGTGCTCGACCCGGTCGCCCGATCGAACCAGGACTGCATCGTGCTGGAGCGGTACTTTCCGGAGATACGGTGCGAGCAAAGCGAAGTCGGCCGGCGGTAATGCAGCTAACAGGCGATTACCAACTCTGGTCGCGTGCTCCATCACGGGGAATCGTCCCTCGACGGAGGCCCGGCGGCGAGCAAACGCATCGTCTCCGGCCGAGCCGCGTTGCCGTGCAGGCACGTGCCCGGCAAACAGCTAAACGTCCAGCAGCAGGTAAAGTTCCAATGATGGATCGCGAGCCTGGCTCACGCGGCCGGCGCAGGCACCAGTCCGTAGCGCAGCATCGTCTCTTTCATCTTCGCGGGATCGGGTGGCGCGCCGGCCGACAGGAGCGCGGCCATCTCCGTGAAATATTGCGGGCCCAGCACCCCGGGGCTCAGGATGCACAGGCATGTTGCCGGTCCCGTCGAACGGTTGGTGAAGCCGTGCACGATGCCGCGCTTGATGAAGACCGATTCGCCGGGGCCGAGATCGTTCTGCTTGCCGTCGATCGTCCAGGTCGATACGCCGGACAGCCCGTAGATCGTTTCGTCCCAGCGGTCGTGATAATGCGGGATCGGCATCCGCGCATTCGGCTGGAGCGTCATTTCGAAGATGTCGACGCTGCCGCCGGTGTCGTCCTTGCTGTGCAGGAAGCGGAGCTGAAGCGTACCGAAACTGATGATGTCGGACATGGTTGTATCGTCCTGGTGAGAGGCTGCATCGAGGTCGCGGCGTTCGCCCTCGTCGAAACGAAAACTACCTCAGCCCCTCATACACCATCAGCCCGCGTGCGATCTGCAATTTGCGGATTGCGCGCGGCAGCAGCTTCTCCGGCTGATGCAGATAGCGCCAGGAGGTGAGGGCGAATGCGGACAACGCGCTACATTCGTCGTTGAACGGTGCGAGCACGCCGGTGACACTCACCGGCGTATGCGGGCGGGCGTTGAAGGGCAGCAGCAGCAGCTCGAGATGCGCCTTGCTGCCATCCTCGCGCGCGGCGGTGATGCCGGCGATCGCGCCTAGCGTCTCGTCGGCGACGATCGTGGTGATCTCCTCGATCTCGCTGCGGCTGGCCTCGGTGAACAGCGCCGCAAAGCTCTGGTCCTTGAGGTCGAGCCCCGCGAGCGCGCAGACGCGCGTGCCGGCGACGCGGAACGGGAAGCCGAGGTTTTGTTCGCAGGACAGCACGAAGATATCGCCGAGCAGGCCGCGGACCGCGCCCGGATCGATATCGGCCCGATCAGGGGCCCGCGCAGTGCCGCGCTTCTTGTCCCAATACGCGAAGAATGCGCGGCTCGACGGATGTTTCATGACTGAACGCTTACCCCGGGGCGCTAGCTCACGGGACAGACCTGTCCCGCTTCAGTGCACCCGCGATCCCTTTCATTGTTGTGCAGGAGGGGATTTGCAGCGTCCATGCCGTGGAGGCGTTTTAGGGCCTCCCGAGGCTGTCTTTGCGTCGTTAACGTTAAATTAACTATGCGCTTTCCGTCCGGCGCCCGGCTGCTATGGTGATCGCGGTCGCAAGCCTCGCCGCTTTCATCCAGGTTTTCGGCGGGGCCTGTACACGGGCGTCAAACAGTTTGGTCACGGGCCGCGGGGAGGGGTGGGGATACACCTTATTCCTCTGGGTACCGGAAGACCGACACGGATAGGCAGGGCTTTCCCAGGGCCCTGCCTTTTCCTTTTGTGCACTTGCGCAAGGCCGGCAAAGGCGACTATCTCCAAGGCCTGTCGTTAAGCCTGTCGCTCCGATCGCGCCTGAAAGCGAAGCTGCCTTGGATTCCCCGCAAGATTCTCCGCCTGAGCCACCGGCTGCCGTCGAGGAAGCTCCGCGCGAGCCGATCCTGACGCTGCCAATCGCGCTGACCGCCTATATCCTTCTTTTGGCGGTGATCCATCTACGGGTGCTGCTGCCGCCGGAACTCGAGAACTGGACCATCGACGTCTTCGGCTTCATCCCGAAGCGCTACGATTCCTCGCTGCTCAATCTGCAAATCCCCGGCGGAGCCGGCGCCAAGGTCTGGACCTTCGTCACCTATTCGCTGCTGCATGCCAATCTGACCCATCTCGGCTTCAACGTGCTGTGGCTGCTGCCGTTCGGCAGCGCGCTGGCGCGGCGCTTTGGTGCGATCAGGTTCTTCCTGTTTCTCGCGGTGACGGCAGCGGCCGGCGCGCTCGCCCATCTCGTCACCCATGAGCACGCGGTGGCGCCGATGATCGGCGCCTCGGCCTCGGTGTCCGGCGCGATGGCGGCGGCGATCCGCTTTGCCTTTGTCCGCGGCAGCTTCCTGTCGTTCAACCGATCAGACGCCGATACCGCCGCAAGGGTTCCGGCACTGCCACTGTCGCGTGCACTCCGCGACGGGCGGGTGGTCGGGTTCCTCGCCGTTTGGTTCGGCGTCAACATCATCTTCGGCGTCGGCGCGATCGGCGTCGATTCCGAAACCACGAGCGTCGCCTGGCAGGCGCATATCGGCGGCTTCTTCGCGGGCCTTCTGCTGTTCGCGCTGTTCGATCCCGTGCCGCGCGTGCGAAACGATGCTGCGGATGCGTCATCACAGGACATTTCAAACCGCATTTGAAGCGGCGCTTGCGGCGCCGCCCGAATTCATCCATCATTTCCGACAAGAATGTTCCGAAGCGACAAGCCGCTAGCGGCGATGCTTCGCAGAGCGCCTCAGCGTGCAACCGGCGCCTAAACTGTTAGTTGAAGACTCGACGAACAAGTCCGGACCGCGAAATGCGGACGGATCCGATTCAGGGAGGCCGACAATGACGGTACGTTCCATTCTCAACACCAAGGGCCACCAGATCATGAGCGTCGAGCCCGACGCCAAGCTGGCTGCCGCGGTCAAACTGCTCGGCGAGAAGAAGATCGGCGCGGTGCTGGTGATGAACCAGAGCCGGCTCGAAGGCATCCTGTCCGAGCGCGACATCGTGCGCGTGATCGGCGAGCGCGGCGCCGGCGCGCTGGAGGAGCCGGTCTCTCAGGTCATGACCCGCAAGGTCGTGACCTGCAAGGAGACCGACACGGTCGCCGAGCTGATGGAGACGATGACCACCCGCAAGTTCCGCCATCTGCCCGTCGTCGACGGCGGCAAGGTGGTGGGCCTGATCTCGATCGGCGACATCGTCAAGCGCCGCGTCCAGGAATACGAGGCCGAGCAGGAAGCTCTGCGCGACTACATCAAGACGGCCTGAGCGGCCTTACTCGCCGGCCTCATTCGTCTGCCTTGGGCTCGCCCGTCTTGGGCGCGTTGCCCGCGGGCGCCGGCGCGAGCACCTCGATCGCCTCCTGGATCGACTCCAGCGCGCGCTCGGCGGCGCGGGTGCCGTGCGCGATCAGATCCTCGCCGCGGTGGAAGTCGAACCAGCCGAAATGACCGACCCGCGGCGTGATCAGGAGATCGGGCGGATCGCCGGCGAGGCGCGCGCGGGTAATGCGGTCCTGCATGATGTTGAAGGCGTCGACCATCACCGAGGAGATGCCGGGCCGTCCGGCGCCGCCGAAGAACTCGCGCTTCATGGTTTTCTCGGGCGAGAACAATCGCGGAAAGCGCCGCTTCGCCGTGGTCGCCTCGGCCGCCGGCGGGACCGTCTCGGGCACCGCGCCGTGCGAATAGATCGTCGTGGAATGGGTGAAGATGTCGCTGGAAAGATTTGCGGCGATGACGATTTCGGCGCCGAGCGCGCGGGCGGCCGAGACCGGCACCGGATTCACCAGCGCGCCGTCGACCAGCCAGCGGTCACCGATCAGGACCGGCGAGAAGATGCCGGGCAGCGCGTAGGAGGCGCGCATGGCGTCGACCACGCGGCCGCGCGTCAGCCAGATCTCGTGGCCGGTACGGACCTCGGTTGCGACGGCGGCGAACTTGATCGGAAGATCCTCGATCAGGGTCTGGCCGACCGCATCCTCGAGCCGTGTCGCCAGCTTCTCACCGCCGATCAGGCCGGAGCCGCTCAGTCGGATGTCGAGATAGCCGAGGATGTTGCGCATCCCCTGCAGGCTGCGTCCCCACTCCTGCAGCGTATCGAGTCGGCCGGCCGCATAGAGGCCGCCGACCACGGCGCCGATCGAGGTGCCGACCACGACGTCAGGCACGATGCCATTGGCGGCCAGGGTTCTGAGGATGCCGATATGGGCAAAGCCGCGCGCCGCGCCACCGCCCAGCGCGAGGCCAATGACCGGCCGACGCACGCTGCCAAGACCGACCTTCTCTCCATTGGAGCCGTTCGCGCCCCGACCCTTCAAGATATCAAGCACCGAAACCCTCCTACCCCGGGCCAGCCCTCACAGCAGAGTAGGCGCCGTACTTCCGCTCCGCCAGAACGAGGGCAAAGCATGGTTTATACCGTTCGGGAAGCAGGGGGCAGGAGTGTGGCGAGGAGCGGCTGCCTCCCGTTTAATCACGCAGGCGTCAACCGGGTTCCAAAGAACTGTATCCGGCCGTATTCCCCGGGGATTCGGAGGCTTGAATTTGCCGCGTTTTCGGTGAAAAGCAGGTGGCATGACTCTCGGGGGTGACGGCATCATCGGATGGCGGCGCAGCACATCGCTGCTGCCGACCCTGATCCTTGCTGCCTGCCTCTCTATCCTTGGTCAAAATGCAGCGCGGGCGCAGCTTTTCTCCGATCGGCCGCCCCCGGTGCCGCCCGCCTCGGTGCCCGATCCGGGCGGCGCCGTCAGCCTTGCGCCCCCCTCAGGCCCGGGCGCTGCGCCGCCGAGCCTGCCGCCGACCCTGCTGCAGCCGAACACGCCCAGCATGCCGCCGCCCGCGGTCAGCACCGTGCCGGCGGCCCCGCCGCTCAACGCGGCCGTGCCCGGCCAGGGCGTTCTGTCGCTGACCGCGAAATACGGCAAGGACACACCCGCGATCACCAGCGGCCTGGTCTGGCGCGTGTTTGCCGACCGTCCTGACGAGAACGGCACCTTCAAGCTGATCCGCGAGGATCGGAACGCCACGCCGAACATCGTGCTGCCGCCGGGCAATTACGTCGTGCATGTCGCCTTCGGCCTCGTCAGTGCGGTGCGAACCGTCAGCCTGAAGGCCGAGACCGACCGCGAATCCTTCGTGCTGCCGGCCGGCGGCCTGCGCATCGAGGGGCGCGTCGGCACCAGCCGCATTCCGCAGAACCAGATCTCGTTCGCGATCTACAAGGGCAGCCAGTTCGAGTCCGGCGAGCGCGCCTCGCTGGTCCCGAACGTCGCCGCCGGCGACGTCGTGCTGATCCCGGAGGGCACCTACTACATCATCTCCAATTATGGCGACGCCAATTCGGTGGTGCGCTCGGACATCCGCGTCCAGGCCGGCAAGCTCACCGACGTCACCATCACCCATCGCGCCGCCGTGATCACGCTGAAGCTCGTCAGCGACAGGGGCGGCGAGGCGCTCGCCAACACCGCCTGGTCGGTGCTGACCCCCGGCGGCGACGTCATCAAGGAATCGATTGGCGCCTTCCCGCGCGTCGTGCTCTCCGAGGGCGAATACCGCGCCATCGCCAAGAACGAGGGCAAGGTCTACGAGCGCGGCTTCAACGTCGTCAACGGCGTCGACGGCGAAGTGGAAGTGGTCGCGCGCTAGTCTCGTGTCCCGGACGCGGGGCGGCATGCAATGCCGCTCCGCCGGGACCCATCTCTCACAGAATGATGTGCCGCTCTATAGGCCCCGGCTCAGCAGCGCACCGCTGAAGAAGCGCTGCGCTGCGTCCGGGGCACGAGAGCTCGCCCCGTCACTTCCGATAGCGCAGCGCCTCCACCAGCACGGCGAACGCCGGCGTCGGCTGCCGACGGCTCGGATAATAGAGGTGATAGCCCGCAAACGGTGTGCACCAGTCGGCGAGCACGCGGATCAGCCGGCCGTCGGCGATCTCGCGCTTGACGAGATCGTCGGGGATATAGGCAAGGCCAAGCCCCGCCAGCACGGCATTCATCCTGAGCAGGCCGGTGTTGAACACGAGCTGGCCGTCGACCCGCACCTTCATCGCGCGTCCGCGCTTCTCGAACTCCCAGGCATAGATCCCGCCATAGGTCGGCAGGCGGAGGTTGATGCAATTGTGCTCGGTGAGATCCTGCGGCAGCTTCGGCTTGCCCCGCGCGGCGAAATAGGCGGGCGCGCCGACCACGGCCATGCGCATCTCCGGCCCGATCCGCACCGCGATCATGTCCCTGGCGACCTGCTCGCCGAGGCGCACGCCGGCATCGTAGCGCTCGGCGACGATGTCCGTCAGGCCATAGTCGACGACGAGCTCGACCTTGATATCGGGGTAGCGCGGCAGCAGCTTTGCGAGCGCCGGCCACAGCACCGTCTGCGCGGCGTGCTCGCCGGTGGTGATGCGGACGGTGCCCGCCGGCGTCTCGCGGAGCGCGGTCAGCGCCGACAGCTCTGCGTCGATCTCCGCAAAGCGCGGCCCGACATTGCGGAGCAGACGTTCGCCGGCTTCCGTTGGCGCGACGCTGCGGGTGGTGCGGGTGAGCAGCCGCAGGCCGAGCCGTTCCTCCAGGCCGCGCACAGTGTGGCTGAGCGCCGACTGCGACACGCCGAGCTGGGCTGCCGCGCGGGTAAAGCTGCGCTCGCGCGCAACCGCAAGGAAGGCCAGGAGGTCATTGACGTTGGTGCGGGTCATTCATGAATCCATCTCATCAGTACATACCGATTTTATCATCTAATCGCAGGCCGGCGCGTGGCCTAAATTCGCTGCCGAACATGAACTTGAGGGAGAGCTGACGATGCAGATGCGAACACTGGGCAAGAGCGGCCTCGAGGTCTCGGCCCTCGGCCTCGGCTGCATGGGCCTGAGCTACGGTTATGGCCCGGCGACCGAGACGTCGCAGGCGATCGCGCTGATCAGGACTGCGGTCGCGCGCGGTGTGACCTTCTTCGACACCGCCGAGGCCTATGGGCCCTTTGCCAACGAGGAGCTGCTCGGCGAGGCGCTTCAGCCATTCCGCGACAAGGTCGTGATCGCCACCAAGTTCGGCTTCAAGGGCGGCAAGGTCGAGGCCGGGCTCGACAGCCGGCCCGCCAACGTCAAGGCGGTGGCGGAGGCAGCGCTGAAGCGGCTCAAGACCGATCGCATCGATCTGTTCTACCAGCACCGCGTCGATCCCGACGTGCCGGTCGAGGAGACCGCGGGCGCGGTCAAGGATCTGATCCAGGCCGGCAAGGTGCTGCATTTTGGCCTGTCGGAGGCGGGTGCGCAGACCATTCGCCGCGCCCATGCGGTGCAGCCCGTGACCGCATTGCAAAGCGAGTATTCGCTGTGGTGGCGCGAGCCGGAGCAGGAGATCCTGCCGACGCTGGAAGAGCTCGGCATCGGCTTCGTTCCGTTCAGCCCGCTCGGCAAGGGTTTTCTCACCGGCGCGATCACCGAGAGCACGACGTTCGATGCGAGCGACTTCCGCAACATCGTGCCGCGCTTCTCATCCAGCGCACGCAAATCCAATCAGACCCTCGTCGATCTGCTCGGCGAGATCGCCCCAACGAAGAAGGCGACGCCGGCGCAGATCGCGTTGGCCTGGCTGCTCGCGCAGAAGCCGTGGATCGTGCCGATCCCCGGCACCACCAAACTGCACCGGCTCGAGGAAAATCTCGGCGCGGCTGCGGTGACGCTGTCGGACGCGGATCTCACTGCAATCGCAGGGGTGCTGTCCAAGGTCGCCGTGCAGGGCGACCGCTATCCTGCGCATCTCCAGGCGCGAGTCGGCCGCTGAGCTGCGGCGTGATTGTCCGGTGAGCGTTCGCTTACCGGGCATACGCGTCTTGTGTTCCGGCTTGAATACCTTTGCTAGCGCTACCAAGCAGCGTTGCAAGCAGCGTTGAAGGAATCGATTAACACCGCCAGCACAGGCTTATTCCGCAAGCGTCGCGACTTCGTCATAGCCGGTGGAAGATACGGATTTCCGATAATCAATTTTATTCTCTTTCCGTCCTGCTGCGCTATATGTCGGGCATCCGTCTAACGGGGGAGGCCGGAGCAGGCGCATGACTTGCGAGACCGGCAGAAGCAGGGGACCAAGCCCGTCGGCATGTTTGAAGTGATCATCACCAGGCGTAAGCGGTTTGGCTGGCGATGGCAGGTGTGCCAGTCCGGCAAGATATTTGCCGATGGCTTCGAGCGCACCCGGCCGTCCGCCAAATATCATGGCGAGCGCGCACTGTTCTTCCTGTTGTCGCAGGCTTACCTGCGCAATCGCTCTGCGGCGGCCAGCGAGGACTAGTTGCGCGTAGCGCGAAGCGCCGCGCCTCCGTAGCCCGGATGGAGCGAAGCGTAATCCGGGACCTTCGCGTGTCTTGGCCGAGAACCCCGGATTACGCTGCGCTCCATCCAGGCTACGAGCCTCACCTCAGATGTCGACGACCAGCTTGCCCTTGGCGGCGTGATCCCGGATCAGAGCGTAGGCATCGCCAACACTCTCCAGCGTGAAGCGCCTTGCATCGACCAGCGGCGCGAGCTTGCCGGCTTCAACCAGGCGCGTTGCCTCCGCCATGATCTCACCGTGATGCGCGCGGCCTTCGCCTGATAGCAGCGGCAGCAGCGTGAACACACCGGAATAGCTGGCGGCGCGGAACGACAGCGGCGCAAGCGCGTGCGTGCCCCAGCCCAGCGCGCTCACCACGTGGCCAAAACGGCGCACGGCTTCGAAGGAGGCATCGAGCACCTTGCCGCCGACGGTGTCGTAGACGATGTCGAAGCCGCGGCCGCCGGTATGCTCTGCAACGTAAGCTTCGATCGCAGTGCCGCGGTCGATGAACACAGCGCCAAAGCCTTCGATGGTGGCGCGCTGCGCTGCCGAGCCCGTCGCGAACACGTCTGCTCCGATGGCGCGCGCGATCTGGATCGCGACATGGCCGACGCCGCCGGCACCGCCATGAATCAAAACCTTCTGGCCGGCCTTCAGCGCCGCGCGATCGATCAGGCCTTCCCAGGCCGTGATGAAGGTCAGCGGCAGGGCGGCCGCTTCGCGCATGCTGAGATTGGCGGGCTTGGGCGCCAGCAGGTCGGCATCGACCGCGGCGAACTCGGCGAGCGATCCCGGCACGCCGCCGACGCCGCCGGTCATGCCATAGACCTCGTCGCCCGGCTTGAACCGCGTCACGTCGCGCCCGGTCTGCTCGACCACGCCGGCGAGATCGATTCCGAGAATGGCGGGCAGCGGATGACGCGCATGTGCTGCCGCGCCGGCATGAATCTTGGTGTCGAGCGGATTGACCCCGCTCGCATGCACCCGCACCAGCACCTCGCGCGGCCCGACCTCGGGCGTGGAGACGGTTGAGAGGCGCAGCGGCGCGTTGTGGGTCTCCAGGATCGCAGCCCGCATCGTCGATTGTCTCGTCATGATCGTCTTGCTCCGTTGTTGGCCTCCAATATGCCCATGAATTTTTGCATGAGAAGGAACAAGAATGTACGATAATCGTGCATTTCTGTATGAGGTCATTTCGATGGACTGGAGCGATCTGCGCATCTTCCTGGCGATTGCGCGCGAAGGCACGCTCGGAGCTGCCGCGCGCAAGATCGGCCAGACCCAGCCGACGATGGGGCGGCGGCTTCGCGCGCTCGAAACCGCGCTGGGACAAACGCTGTTCCAGCGTACCGCCGATGGTTTTGTGCTGACCGACGAGGGCGCCGCCGTGCTGCGCCATGCCGAGCGGATCGAGGAGGAGGCGCTCGCGCTTCAGCGCCACGCCTCGGGTGCGGAGACGCAGCTCGACGGCATGCTGCGCCTGTCGTCGTCGGACTGGTTCGGCACGGTGATGCTGTCGCCGGTCATCGCCGCCTTCGGCAAGCGCCATCCCAAGGTGACCGTCGAGCTCCTGACCGACGCGCGCCTCTACAGCCTGCCGCGGCGCGAGGCCGATCTCGTCTTCCGCATCAAGCCGTTCAGTGAGCCCGAGGTGATCTCGAGAAAACTGCTCTACATTCCCTACGCGCTGTATGGCAGGAAGGGCAGGAAGGGCAGCAAGCCGCCGCGCGCCGGCGACGGCAGCGGCGCCCGCGTCGTCACCATGAATGCCGAATTCGCCGACATGCCAGATGCGATCTGGTTGAAGCGCACGCTGCCGAATGCGGAGATCGCCTCGCGCAGCAACAACCGGCAGGCGCAGGCGGAGCTGTGTGCCGGCGGCGGCGGGTTCGCCGTGCTGCCACGCCCCCTCGGCGACTGCGACCGCCGTCTCGTCGCGCTCGACATCGGCGCCACGCCGCCCGGCCGCGACACGTATGTCGGCTATCACCGCGATCTCAGGCGCCTGGCGCGCCTGCGCGCGCTGCTCGATCTCGTGATCGAACGGTTGGCATGACGGCCTGCAGGGTGGATTAGCCTTTCGGCCGTGCGAAGCGCAGTCGACAGGCGTAACTCACCCTACGGACTAGATTCGCTCGAAACAATCGTAGTTGCGAATCCTGAAGATCAGCCCGTCACGGAATTCGAAGAACTGCGCAAAACGGGCGCGCATAGTGTCGCCGGGAGCAAGCTTGCCGACGCCGACCGCCAGTGTTGCAGTCCAGATCGTCTCCATCACCACGCAATTGCCTGACGCAAGGGCGTTGACGATTTCGAACGATTGCGAGGCAAGGATGTAACGGGATCTGTCGTAAGACGCTCGCAAGTTGATGAAATCGCGCACTGCGCCCTGCGGCAGGAGAAGGTTTGGAAATTCCTCCTGCACGATATCATCGGCATAAAAGGCCTCGACGGTCTGGCGGGGCTTCGCCGCAGCGACTGCCGCGACGAAGGCTTTTGCACGATCGATCAAATCCTGCCCGGTCACGATGGTGCCTTTCAGAAAAGGCCCGGCAACAGCATCGCGACGCGCTTCCGATACTTTCGGTACTCGTCGCCGAAGAGCGCCACCAGATCGCGCTCCTCGAGCCAGATGCCGACGAAGATATAGGCCGTTGTCACTGATGCGAACATCAGGTGTCCGAGCGTCATCACCGGTGTCGACCAGAAGGCGATGATGAACCCCAGATAGATCGGGTGGCGGATGAAGCGATACAGGCCCGGCGTCTTGAACTTGACGGGCGCGGTGAGCCGGCCGGCGAAATGGCTGATAACCTGTGTCAAGCCGAACAGTTCGAAATGGCTGATGAGGAATGTGCTGTAGAGCACAATCAGCCAGCCCAGGAACTCGCCCGCAATCACGAGCCCGGCCAAGGCGGGAGACTCGATGTTCCAGATGACCGTCGGAATCGGTTGCCATTGCCAGAACAGCAGCAAGAGCGTCAGGCTTGCCAGCAGCACGTAGCTGGAGCGCTCGATGACCGGCGAAGCGAAGCGCGCGAACAGCCGCTTGAACCCCTGCCGCGCCATGCCGCTATGCTGAACCGCGAAGGTCGATAGCAACAGCAGATTGATGGCGAGCGCGTTGGTTAGCGAGGTCGGCGCGCCGGTGTCGATGGTCTTGGGCACGATATATTGCGTGACGAAGCCGATGGCATAGAGGAACGTGCCCAGAAAGATCAAATAGGCACTGGTCCCGTAGACGAGGGCCGCGGACTTCATCGCCAGCGCGAAGGGGCGAGTGGGTGCTGTACCTGGCCCGTTTTGAATCGTGATAGACATCATCTTCTCCTGGTCTTTGGCGAGGATCGAATTGAACTGATGTGGTCGTCTCACGCCTGCCGGAAGCGGCTCCATCGAGACCGAGCAGCGCGTTCGATGAGGTCATCGAACGGGCCGCGATAGAGACCCACATCCTTCAACGCCCGGTCGTCCAGCGGGCGCAGGGCGGCGAGCGCCGCCCGGCGCTCGTGATGGGCAATGGCGGCGGCGATCCAACCGTTCAGCAGGCGCCGGAACCTCGCGAGAAGCAGCGGAATGCCTCGGCGCCCGAAGGGCGCCGCGAGGCTTGATGTGGATAGGGAAATCAGGGTCACGTGTTTGTGCCTTTTCAAATGTGCGCCGGGTAGCGCGTTGTCTCCTTTCTAGAGGACGGCGGTGAGCGGCTCGTCAGGGCAGGCGTGAAAAAACCGTCAAAAACGCGGTCGAGGCTGCTAGGGTCCAGACTCAATTGAGCCAATATGCGACGAGAGCGGCGAGATGAACAGCGGCCAAAAAATTACGGGCGAGCTTGTCATATCGCGTGGCGATGCGCCGGAAGTCCTTGAGCCTGCAAAAGCAGCGTTCGATGACATTTCGTCCTTTGTAGGCGCGTTTGTTGAAGC